>CALJVJ010000372.1 GCA_937974625.1 uncultured Saprospiraceae bacterium | reverse complement strand
GGGATGGTACAAAGTGTAGATGAAAGTGTGGGGAATATTCTTAAAAAGTTGGAAAATTTAGGGCTCTCAGATAATACAATCGTTGTTTTTACTTCGGATAATGGTGGATTAACTACTTTACCGCTAAAAAGAAATCCCCCGACTTCTGTAGCTCCGCTAAGAGCAGGAAAAGGCTGGTTGTACGAAGGTGGAATCAGAGTGCCTGCAATAATTAAATGGCCGAATGAAATAGCAGAAAATAGTATTTGTGAGACACCGATTACCAGCACAGATTTTTATCCGACTATTTTGGAAATGGCAGGGTTAGATTTTATGCCAAATCAACATGCTGATGGGCAAAGCCTAGTGCCCTTATTAAAACAAGCATCTACCTTTTCAAGAGAAGCATTATATTGGCATTTTCCACATTATCATGGTTCTAATAATCGACCTTCTGCGGCGATTCGATTGGGGGATTATAAATTAGTAGAGTGGTTTGAAGATGGTGGGATAGAATTATATGATTTAAAAAAGGATATTGGTGAGCGGTATAATTTAGCAGAAGAACTGCCAGAAAAAGCAGCTATGCTAAAAATTCAATTACATGCTTGGCAGAAAGATATTGGTGCTTTAATGCCTCAAAAAAATCCTACTTTTCAATAATTCGCTTTAAGGTTGTTCAGATGATGGTAATTATGATAAGTCATCCAAAGCAATAATTCTCTTATTGTCATTTTTCCTAGAAGAGGATGGGGTAATAGGTAATTGTCTAAATCAGCTTCCGTCCATTTATTAATAGCAATATTTACTTTCTTGCCTTGCTCTTCAAATTTTGTAAGCAACGCACTTTTTTTATGAAGTGGATGTTTTTTACCACGAGGTACAACACTAGGAGGAATGTTCTTTAATTTTTCTCGATAGCGTGCGACAATCGTATCATAATCTCTGCTTGCTCTATTTGGTTTGCCAAATTGAAATCGAATCATAAATTTTGGTACACGTAAGGCCATATTAATAGTTTTAGTCGCATCCATTAGATGGTCTAAATGTTGGCTAGTATTCCATTTACCTTTAGGTCCTTGTTCAAATTTTTCTGCTTCTTGTGCTTGTAACCATTCGATGGTTTCTTGAAAACTAGTAGCTAAGTTTTGTTTAAGTTGAGGAATTTTCATAAATCGTTTTGTTATACTAAAAAGAGCTTATAGATTAATAACCTATAAGCTCTTTTTTAGTTCTATTCATTTTTAAAACATAGCCATTAATAAAGCCGATTTACTAATACTTTCTCACTTGTAACCAATTGATTACCAACTTGAACCTTTAAATAGTACAAACCATTTGCCACACCAATTAACGGAATAGAAACAAATGATTGAGGCGTTACTTTTATGGTTAATTCTTTTTGCAGGCGACCATAAGCATCAAATAATTGAATCGTACTAGCTTTCCCAGCATACTCGCTTAATTGTACGTTCAGCATCTCGGTAGCAGGATTAGGAAATACCGTTATCGCTTTTAAATCCACATGAAAGTGTACAAGTTTTATTGGAGAGTAGGTTGTCGTACCATCCTTAAGGTTTTGCTTTAAGCGATAATAGTTTTTGCCAATTAAAGGAGTTTCGTCTAGTTCTTTAAAGAAGGCATCAATTCGGTCTGTGCCGAATTGGTCAATAGATTTTAAGGAAGAGAAGTCCGTACCATCAGAAGAGCGTTCCAAAGTGAATCGCTCGCTAAGGTCAACTGTGTTCGTTAACCATTGTAACTCCACTGCACGGCCTGCATTAAATGCCGCAAAATTCAAATAGGACGACCTAGAATTAGTACTATTATTCCCTCGGATAATTTGAATACTATAATCTTCCACTTCTCCAAATTCAAATGTTTCACAAGCATCCGCAGGTGTATTTCTTTGCATCGCTACCCGCATTCTGGTGTTGATAGGTTGAGCAGCGTTAGGGACGGTAAACGTACCTGTCAAAGTTGGAGGTGTCGTACCCGCAGCTTGGGCAGCATAAATACCAGCGTAGACCAATTCTCCATTGTCAGCAAAGCTACCGTTTCCATCAAAATCAATCCAAACTTGGAAAGCTTCGTCCCATTGAAAAAAGCTAAAGCCAGGTTTTAAACCAATTTCATATTCGCTACCACTTTCTAAAGTGGTAGTGATGTTGGTAAAGTCTCCATATTTGTCTTTAAAAGAAGTATTATTTATCGTTTTCAGACTGACGTTTTCTATATATTCTTGCCAAGGCTGATTGCCGATGGCATCACAATAATCACCACTAGGACTAATTTTTATTTCAAAATTACAGTTAGCAGTGTTGCCACAATTATCAGTTACTGTATAGGTGATAATAGAACTTCCAATTGGAAAAAGACTACCACTTGGAGAGCCACTTGTTTGTAAAATACTATTGATGCCATTGGAACAATCTGTAGAAATAGACGGTATTTCCCAATCGACAATTATTGCTGATGCTCCTGCAGGAGCGGCTAAAGATATAGTTTCAGGACAATTAATGGTTAACGCAGAAGTAGTTCCTCCGTTAATTATAGAGATGGAATAATCTTCAGTTTCTCCGAGCGTATAATCTCCACAAGGTTCAGGTGCTTGCGCTCTTTGCATGACAATCCGCATACGAGTAGTTCCAAGGAGTGCATTGTCTGGCACACGCACTACGCCAACCAATGGACTTGCTGGAGTACCATTTGTACCTGCGGGTGCATTTGCACTATAAACTTGTTCGTTGGCATCTAAGAAATCATTGTCTTGATTCCAGTCTATCCACACGGTAAAATACTCGTTATGGTGTTGCCAACTAAACCCTGGCGTTAGGGATATTGGATATTCTGCTCCTACATTTACAGTGGCAGTTTGGTTTAAATAATTTCCATAGCTGTCCTTTGCAGAAGCATTATTTATATTACTAAATTGTACATTAGCAATATACTCTTGCCAAGGTGCTTCGCTGCTACTTGCACAATATTCACTTGAATTAGGAGGAAGTATTACTGAGGTTACCTCAAAGAATCGGCTTACTGTAGAAGCGGCATTATATTGGTCATTTCCAGCTTGACTGGCTTGTATAAAGACGGTACCTGTAGTTCCGTTTAGCGTAATGGTATTGCCAATAATAGTTGCTGGACCAGAAACGACATTTAAACTAACAGGCAATCCAGAGCTAGCGGAAGCAATCAGGTCAAATGGTCCATCGGTAGTCAACTTATCTGCGATTTCAGGAAAACTAATGAATTGATTTAATGGTCCAGTAGAGTCTCCTTCTGGGACAAAATTAGCAGTGATAGTGACATCGCCATTTAAATTAATCGTCGCATTCGCATCCGTTGAATTAACATTAGTGGACCAACCAGAAAAAACAAAACCGGGTTTGGCAATAGCTTGAAGAGGGATGTCAATGCTATTAAAATAAGTTCCTTGCCATGGAGTGTTATTTTGATTAGTGGTTACCGTACTAATTTTTATTTCCCCACCATCTGCTGGCGAAGCAATAAGTGTTACATCGGACCTACCACTGACATCAGGTAGACTGGTAATAAAGTGATCTCTTACAGCATCCGTACGATTATAGGCAAAAGTTCTCAATACTTCGATGTCTTGATTCCATGTCCAGACATTTTCCCATTTTTGATTATGCTGTTGAATTTCAGGTTGGTAGGTGGCTTGAAATTCATTAATTCTGTCCAACATCCGTTGTTGTGGGAACAAGACATTTAATTGGTCCGCCATACGATTGACAAAGTCCTGTTTCCATTTGGGATTTTCCATTAACTTTTGAAATAGAATAGTTGACCAATCTGGATTAGGATAGAAGAATGTTGGATTTAGCATACGGTCTAAGGAGTTAACGAATGGATTTCCACTATTAAAACTACCTGTACCCAATTCTGCAAAACCAAAAGCAAAATCTAAATCTTTAGTCATCCAACGCCATTTACCATCGGGACTACGTTCACGCCAACGCAAGTAATTATTACCCGGCCAATCCGTATTATCTATAAAAACATTATGAATAATATAGTCCATGTAATTATCCAAATCCGCTAAAGCCGCTAGTTCATTTAATCCAGTTTCTGTGGTAAAAGATTTAGAACGAAGCAAGCTATCTAAGTTATTCCACGCTTCAAAGTCGCCCTCTTTAGCCTCATCTAAGTTATCCAATAAATCAATTTCGTTATCATCTAAACCGTAGCGATTTCTAATATATCTTTTATCAGAGCGCTCTCGAAGATTATAAATACCCCAATATTTTCCATTCAAATAAGCAATAGCAGGCCTGTAAGCTTGGTCATCTAAATTAGGTGTTTCTATACCTACTTCCAAGTCTTCTAAATCTGCGACCAAACTACTTTGCATCGCATCTCTAAACATGGTATATTCCCAATCTTGTCCTGAATTTCTCAGAATCAAACTTCGATATTTTGTCAAATCTTCATCTGGAAATACGGGATAATCAATCGTGGAACTACCAAGACTCCCTTTGGCTTTAATAGCCAATGATTTTTGGTCCAAAATCGCACTAGTAGAGCCATGAATTTCGACTTCCGCCACTTGATTAAACCCTAGCGTACCATCGGGTTCATAAAATTCTACATTCATAGGGATTTCTATATCCTCCGTATAATTAGGATATAAGCCAGTAGCAGGGTCAAAAAATAAGAAAGAGTCTACAGAAATTGAGACAATTGGAAAAGTATGATTGGTGTTGATTAAGTAAGAGTTGGTGACGATTTCACTAGCATTAGCTCCATTTTTGAAGGCTTTTGCTCGAATAACCTGTGAAGCGCTAATAAAAATTGCCCCATTATAGATAGGACTACTTTCAGTCGGTTCACTTCCATCCGTGGTGTAATGAATCGTAGCATCTGCTGTTTCCGAAGCAAGGGTCAACGTCATAGGTGAAGCGTATAAACCACCAATTGGAAATGCTTGCGGAGTAGCAACATCTTCAAGTATCGGTTCACCATTCATTTCATTAGGAGAAGGGACGGTAAACTTAACAAAAGTCGAACTGCCATCAGGTGACCGACCTTCTGAAATATCTGTCATTTGCTCCCCGTAGGTCAGTGTATCTATTGGGGTGCCATCTACATCATAGAGCCCTATCTGTTCACCACCACCGCCCAATTTGGGACTAACATGTAGTGCTCCTTGTTCCTCGTCTCCATCAAACCAAATAATCAAATAGCCCCCTGCTGGAACAGTTGTTAAATTAGGATTGGTAGTTGGAATTTGCCATTGAGTAGGCTCAGAAAGGTCGTCCGTTACATATTTCCCCCCTAAGTCAAAAGGAACAGGACCTGCATTGTAAATTTCTACCCAATCATCAAATTCGCCATTTTCATCGGCGATAGTTTGGTCATTGGAAGCCATAAATTCATTAATAAAAATAGATTGGCCAGATAGATAAGTTGAATAGAATAAGGTGATGAGGAAAAGCCCCATAGCTTTTGCCAAGTTCATAGTTTTGTTTTTGTTCTTACTTAATGTTTGTTAATCGAAACGATTAATAGTAGGGCAAAACGATGGTTTATTTCGAAAGCAAAGCTAGGTAGGGGGAGAGATAGATTACTTTAAAAATAGGGAGTTTTATAGAATTTAAATACAAGTTACCGCTTTTTGAGGAAAAATGGAAGCTTACTAGATAGATAGTTATTTTATTAATAAGATTAGTAAACTGGGGAACTTTTATTAGCAGAAAAGGACTTTATAGGTGGGAGAAAATTTATTCTTCCCTTATTTTTTCATCATCATTAAAATCAGTTTGGCAAAAAAACTAAAATTAAGACAAAAAGATTTATTGGCCATTGGTTACCCCAAGGGGAAAGCTATTGGTATTGCTATCAATGCAGTTATTAGACATTGTAAAAGGCAATCAAAAGAAGTTGTTTTAGCACAGCTAAAGAGGGTGCTAGAAACACCCGAACAATTTCGGGAAGACCCTGCATTTGGTCAAATAGCAGAAGAGTTGCTTTGGGAAGAACTGGAAGGAGAAGTTCAAACAGAAATCCCCTTAGCCAGTGAACCCCAAACCTACAAAACCTATGGTTTGCAGCATATCGAGGCAGGTACTTTATTGCAAATGGATACAGCGATGCGACTACCCGTGACTGTCAAAGGGGCTTTAATGCCAGATGCGCATCAAGGATATGGTTTGCCAATTGGCGGTGTATTAGCAACGGATAATGCAATTATTCCCTATGCAGTGGGGATGGATATTGGTTGTCGAATGTGTTTAACCGTTTACGATATTAAACCAGCATTCTTAAAAAAGGAAACACGTCGATTAAAAGAGATTTTACAAATAAATACCAAATTTGGAAGAAGTGAATTCGCTAATCCAATGGACGATGCTGTTTTGGAACGGTCTGAATTTAATGATATTAAATTTTTAAGACCCTTAAAAGGTAAAGCTAGAAAGCAGATTGGTTCCTCCGGTTCGGGCAATCATTTTGTGGAATTTGGGATAGTAGAAATTTCTGAAATAGAAAATGAATTTAACCTACCAACAGGGCAATACGTGGGTGTACTTTCTCACTCAGGGTCAAGAGGATTCGGAGCAATGGTTGCAAAACATTACACGCAAATAGCGATGAATCAGTGTTATCTACCAAAGGAAGCGAAGCATTTAGCGTGGTTAGATTTAGACACGGAAGCAGGTATGGAATATTGGTTGGCGATGAATTTGGCAGGCGATTACGCATCTGCTTGTCATGCCCATATACATCAACGCTTAGGCAAAGCTTTAGGCGAAAAGCCAATTGCAACTATCGAAAACCACCATAATTTTGCTTGGAAAGAAAAATTAGCGGATGGCAAAGAAGTGATTGTCCATCGAAAAGGGGCAACGCCTGCGGGTAAAGGTGTCTTGGGCATTATTCCTGGTTCTATGACGGCTCCTGCATTTATCGTTCGGGGTAGGGGAGAGGCAATGGCGATAAACTCTGCTTCTCATGGGGCTGGTCGAAAAATGTCTAGAACCAAAGCCAAAAAATCTACCACTTATAATGAATTAAAGAAGCACCTAAAGCAGCATCAAGTAGAGTTGATTGGTGGGGGATTAGATGAAGCACCGTTTGCCTATAAAGATATTCATCAAGTCATGGCCAATCAGCAGGATTTAGTAGATGTGCTTGGGAAGTTTTATCCTAAGATTGTCCGAATGGATAAGTGATGAAAGTTCAAGTTCAAGAATAAAGTTCAAGTTCAAAAGGTCTGTTGCAAGAGACTTAAAGCTTGAACTTAAAAAACTATTTTGCCAGAATGTCTCCCTTGAGCTATTTTCCTTTAAACTAAATTTAATGCTATATCTTTATTATAGAAAACTATTTATCAGCGTAGAACCGTAGGTAATAGAGAAAGAGCGATTAAATAGTTAAGTAAAGGGAAATATAAATATGAATCTACTAAAAATTACCAGTTTGTTTTTATTACTAAGTTTAGTTAGCTGCGGTGTCAGTAATGTGAAGTCTTCTTCTCAACCGATTAGCCACGCGGTGTTTGATAGCTTATTACAAAAGCATGTCACGTCAGAAGGAGCGGTGAATTATAAAGGATTTATTCAAGATAGTGTTCAGTTTGATAATTATTTGACGCTGTTGAAAAATAACCATCCGAATAAAAAGAATTGGTCAAAAGATGAGCAATTAGCTTATTGGATAAATGCTTATAATGCGTATACGGTGAAGTTAATCGTAGACCACTACCCCGTCAAAAGCATTAAAGATATTAAGAGCGGAATTGGCTTTGTGAATAGTGTTTGGGATATTAAGTTTATCAATATCGAAGGACAGGAGTATGATTTGAATAATATCGAGCATAGTATTATTCGAAAGGAATTTGATGAACCACGGATTCATTTTGCTGTCAATTGTGCTTCTTATTCTTGCCCAAGATTGCGCAACGAAGCTTTTACCGCAGCGCGATTGGAAGAACAACTAGAAGACCAAGCTCGAACATTTTTTAATGATAAACGGAAAAATAATATCATTAGTGAAGATAAAATTGTGCTGTCGAGTATTCTGAAATGGTATAGTACCGATTTTACGAATAAGGGGTTAATAAGTAGAATTTTTGGAGGGAAAGGACGTACCCAAAATTTGATAAAATTTGTGAATCCTTACGTGGATATTGACATAAAAAAAGATGCAGAAATAGAATTTATGGAGTATCGGTGGCATTTGAATGAGTGATTGGACGCTATTGATACTGGTTGTTACTAGCATCTAGTATCAATAGTATCCAAAAGCCTGCTTACTTCCCAAAATAAAACTTCACCCCGCCATAAAAGTTAGCCGTCGGTGCAGGTTCATAAAATCGACTTCCAAAAGCGTTCACCCGAACGTTATCAAAATATTCAGCACCCAATAAATTATTGACCCCAAAGAATGGCTCAATATCCCAATTGAGTTTATCTATTTTATAACCTATTTTTAAATTGACGACGGTGTAACCATCTACTGCTACCGAGTTATCATCCTTGGCAAATAACTCACCGATACTTCTAATTTGAAGAGAACCAAACAATCCTTTAGTCCGTGTATAATTCAAAGCAAAAAAGGTATTATGTTTTGGAATACCCGGTAAAAAATTACCATCGAAAGAACGGAATTCGTCATATTTGAAATCAGAGTAGGTGTAGTTCAAAAAGGCATTTAATCCTCTCGCTAGATTATAGGTCAAACTTGCTTCTACGCCTTTTCTATCGGTACTTCCCGCGTTTGTGAAAAAATCTCTACCTGGAAAATCTTCTAATTCAAAAGAGACGATTTCTTCTTTAACTTTAATCGTAAATAAAGCCAATTCGTAACGCAATTTATTATTGACTATTCCTTTGATTCCTACCTCGTAATTCGTTGATTCTTGGGGTTTTAATACGGGATTAAAACCACCTAGACCAGATGGATTATTCGATAATTCAGTTAATGTAGGTGTTTCAAAGTTAGTAGAAATATTTCCATAAATGTTGGCTGCTTCAGAGGCGCTATAAACCAGTCCAAAAGTTGGATTAAAATTAATTAAATCAGATTCACCAGATTGGTCGCCATTACTTAAAAAATTATCGGTTGCTTTTAAACGTAATGCGTCATATCGTAGACCTAACATTGCCGTAAATTTCTCAGACAAGCTTAATTCCTGTACCAAAAAAGCGCCCAAACTTCGAAATTCTTCTTTCTGGTCTAAGGTCATATCTCCTTTAACACCATCTACATTGACAAATCGCATTCTGTCATCCGCCTGATTTTGTAAATCTACCCCAATCTTTAAGCGATAAGGTTTGCCGAATAACGTTTTATTTAATTGATAATTGGTGGCAAAACCAGAAAAAGCACGGTCAAATTCTACTATCCCACCAAATCCAAAAGGCAATCGATTGGCAAAATCCCGATTACTCAACCAAGTTTTCACTTCCAATTGCTGCCCCTCTGCGATTTCATTTTTATAAATTAAGGCAAATCGAGATTGCACAATTTCTTCCCCACCCATAAAGGATAAATTTCTATCTCTAGCACTGGTTCGGTCTTCTTCCGCTTGCGCTAAATTAATACCTCCTGGGTCATCCGCTTGTGGACTATTCGCGTAATTAGCGAGCAATTGTAATTCCGACTTTTCAGTCAGTTGGAAATTAAATTTACCGTTCAAGATGGTATTTTTCATGCCACTATTATCTCGATAGCCATCTGTTTTGACATGAATACCATGTAGCAAATAGCCAAATTTCCCCTTTTGCTGTCCTGTTTTTAGTTGGTATTGTTGCAGACCATAAGAACCTGCAGCTACTCTTGCTTCCCAAAAAGGTGTAGGCGTAGGATTTTGCGTCGTAAAACTAATCACACCACCCGAAGCATTTCCATACAAACCAGAAGAAGGACCACGGACAACTTCAATACTTTCCAATACGCCTAAGTCTAAATTGTCTACTTGTGCTTGCCCGTCAGGCGTAGATTCAGGAATACCATC
>CALJVJ010000371.1 GCA_937974625.1 uncultured Saprospiraceae bacterium | reverse complement strand
AAAAAACAAATTTACCATAAAAATTATATTAACTATGGCTCGAAAAGCAAGATTGACCGTTTTTTCCAGATTTATAATTATGATGCTCGTTGTTGGCCCCTTAGCTTTTTTAGGTGCTTCTTATTATAATGGAGAAGATGGTGTAGCAACCATCAAAGATTTATTCAGCAAAGGAAGCAAGGAAAGTACTACGGAAACACGTACAAATCGTACAGCACCGAGTTCCACTGAAGCAGATGATAATTCGACTTATAAAATTCGAAAATTAGAGGAAGAGTTGGAATATAAGCAAAAGCGTTTAGATGAAATGTACAAAGAGAATGAAGCTTTGAAGCAAAAGGTAGATGAATTAGAACAAGAGGTATCGAAAAGAACGACTTCAACTAGTAGTTCTAGTTCAGGTGGGAGTAGTTCTAGTTATAATGGAAAAAGCTCAAGTAGTTCTAGTTCAAGTAAATCTAACTAACCGAAATTAAATTAATTAATATGGGAGACCCTATTTTCTTAGACTATTTCATAGCGAATACCACGGGTAATGGCTTCATTACGCAAACGGTTTTAAATGCTTGTGCCTTATTATTAGGAGCGAGCTTAATTAGAGGAGTCGAGGTGAAAAACTTTTTTAGTGCAGTTATTGTGGCAGTTATTTTAGCACTCTTAAATGCGACCTTAGGTGCTTTTATGGATTTAGTGAGTGCGCCTTTGCGATGGGTAACTTTAGGCCTTTTTGCCTTTATCATTGATGCAGTGGTTATTCTGATTACGGCTCACTATATGAAAAACTTTAAAGTAGATGGATTTAGACCAGCTGTGTACCTTGCTGTAGCCTTAAGTATTTTTAATATACTTTTATCTATTTTTATCTAAAAAAGGAGCTATGCCAAATTTTAAGATTTGGCATAGCTTTGATAGATTAACAACATCCTACTGTTTTTTCCCCTTTTTCTGTAGCTTGCGGAACTGGCCCACAGCAACTTAATGCATTCTTTCCATTTTCCACGACTTTTAAAGCAGGCTTACAGGCTGTCTTTGGTACAAACATTCTAATAATCAATTGTGTCTCTGTTTCTTCCACTTCTTCTATCGAATAAACCGAAGTCCTTAAATCCTTATACCCATATTCAAAGAAAATTTCGGTGCCTCTTTTCATTGGCTTTACCCCATCAACGATATTGTAAATTTTCAACGCTTTTTCTGCGGTCATTCGCTTTGTCTCCATAAAATCTTTGGGGCTAATCCATAGTTGAGTAATTGTCTGATACTCCTCATGTGCATTCCCTCCACAGTCAATAGATTCAAAATGTACGTTTTTGACCTCTGTAATGTGGTAGACGGGGATGAATTGATTAGCTTCATATTCAAAGACCAATTCTTTTTGTGGATTATTGGCTAATAATTCTAAAAATGTTTTAGTAGTCATGTCGATGATTTTAATAGTTATAAAATATTAATCGTATTTTAACGATGAAATTGATTAAAAAAAAGCTATTCTTCTATCGATGCTAAATTATCCCATTTTATGATAGAAAATGCTTGATATGCTTTGATTACTTTTTTATAAATTACTTTTAAAGTTTCAAGGTCTTTAAATATCACGGCTACTTTCATTTCATTCAAAGTATAAAGACAATTAGTTAATTTCCTTTTGTGAATAGGTCGTTCAATTTGCTGACTGACATAATAACCTGCAATGTCATCAATCAGAGTAAAATTAGTTGGGTCAAATTCATATTGATACAGTACACAATTTTGAATTTTTGTTTTCCATGCTGTTGGTACAAAAATGATGGCCTTTTTGTTTTGTACCTTTTCAATTGTTATCCAATTTGCTAATGCTTCTAAATTTTTATTGCTAATGCAAATTCTTGGACATGCTCTAGGAAATAAATAATTGTGTACTTTTTCTTCGCTTATTGCCCACACATATTTTCTATATCCCCACATCTTCTTTGATTCCTTCGGAATAAATTGATTGATTGTTCCATTTTCGCTTAAGTGAAATAATTTCAATGGTTCCTTTTATTGATGTTCAACATTTATCTTTAACAACATCCTGTATATTTTCCAAAAAATTGATTTAGCATGACTTTCATCTCTCCCCAAACCTTGGGATTAATACAATAACAAGTTTTGGCACCTTCCACATCTCCATGTATAATGCCTGCTTTTTTCAAAGCCTTTAAATGTTGAGAAATGGTTGATTGTGCTAAAGGTATTTTTTCTACAATATCTCCACAGACACAGGAATTAATGTTGATTAAGTGCATCAAAATGGCAATTCTAGCAGGATGTCCTAAGGCTTTGGTCAAAGTGGCCATCCTTTTTTGTTCTTCCGTAAATTTTTCGGTTTTAGCAGTAGCCATATTATTAATTATTTTATAATCGTAAAAATACGATGAATAAAATAAAGAATCAAGTAGATAACAGAAATGTTAATAATTCTTTTGTATTTTGTGAGCTAAATCTATTTTTAATTACCCACTATTTCTCTATTCTTGAAATTTTTAAACGAAATATTACGATTCCTTAAAACATCTTTTACAAAAGAAAAGAGTTGGCTAGGCCTGTCCAAAAACTTTGTCAGTATTAGTGTGTTTATGACGTTTTTTCTTTACGTTTTTCAACCATCTGGTATTTCTCAAGCAGCAGGTAACAAATTTTTGATTTGTTTGGGTTTTGGGATTTCTGGAGCATTAGGATATTTTATTTATGAATTTGCTTTTAGCCAATTACTGAAGTCCGTCACAATCAATTGGACTTATGGAAAGTGGTTGTGGTACAGTTTGGGCGTACTATTTTTTATTAGTTTGACTAATTTTTTGTATGCCCGTTATCTCATTTTTGGTTTTATGGATTGGGGATTATTTCCCTATATGATTAAAGGGACACTCATGTTCGGCCTTCCTATTCTTACATTAATAATGGTATTTTTTTGGCAGGAGGAAAAAAGATATCAAGGCATTGCAAATCAAATAAATGCCAATTCCACAAAACGGTCTACATCAAATTTATCAAAAAATGCAACCATTTTTAATATTCCAATCCACCAGATTAGATATGTTGAAGCCTTGCAGAATTATATTACGATAGGACACTTGACTATAGACGGTCAGTTTAAAAAACAAACAGAAAGAGCAACGCTCAAGAGTATGCTCCAAGAAGTTGAAGGAGGTACTATTATTCGAACACACCGTTCTTTTTTAGTCAATCAACAAGCAATACTTGATACTGTCGGTAATTCTCAAGGTTTGTTGTTAACGCTTGCTGATACGGATAAGAAAATACCCGTTTCAAGGAGTTATGTCTCCACTTTTAGAAATAGTTAACTTATTTATTACCTAGTCATTCGTCCCAATCACTAGTAAATTATCACACTTAGTTAGTATTTAATCCCTCGACTTGCGAGTTGTCACAATGCGTTTGTGTATAGCTCAGTATGCGTATAAGTTTGTTCCATCTTCTAATTTAAAATCAATTAAAATGAACTGGAAAAAATGGATAAAGTACACAGGCCTTTCGTTACTAGCCTTAATGATTATTACTGCTATAGTAGCACCGATACTATTAAGACGAGGAATGAATCAAATATATGGCGGTAATACTAAATTGGTGGATTTTGTACAATTTAAACCATTGACAGGTTCAATTGCGGTAAAAAATGTGAATGTTTTAGCAAAAGATAGTGAGTATTTTATGACTAGTCAAACGGTCTTAATTCAAGATGGATTAATTAAGACGATTGATAGCACTTTAGTTATTCCTGCTCAAACTAAAATCATTGATGGCAAAGGAAAATATTTAATACCTGGTTTGATAGATTCTCATGTGCATCTCTTTAAAAGCCCTAATGATTTGTTATTATACCTTGCCAATGGGGTTACCGAAATTCGAGAAATGGGCGGAGAGGAATTTAGATTAGATTTAAAAAAAGAAATTGAAAATGGACGAATTGGTCCGAAGATGTGGGTGGCATCTCCTCCATTGGGCACTGCGAATGACTTAGGTTCTTGGTTTATATCCATGACTAGAAGTTCTATAAATGTGGATGATGCCAAAGAAGCAGAAGAGATGATTGAGACTTTATTTAAGAAAGGATATGATGGCGTAAAAATTTATAGCCATTTAAATAAAGAGAGTTATTTAGCAGCCACCAAAAAAGCTAAGGCTTTGGGGATGCCAATCGTAGGTCATATTCCTTGGTCGGTCGCATTAACAGATGTTTGGTCTAGTGGCCAAAATGAGATTGCGCATATTGAGGAAGTAATGAATGCCCTTCGACGAAATTATGGTCGAATTGAAGATGGAGAAGGCGATAAATTTCTAGCCTATGTGACGGAAGAAAGTGCATCTATTGCGGATAATTTATTAGCAAACGATATAGCTGTTACTACGACCTTATGGCTAGTAGAAAGTTTTGTTCGACAAAAATTTGAATTGGATAAGGTACTGAGCGAAATACCATTAGCCTACGTCAATCCCGGTATGGTAGAAGGAGTTAAATTTGGGTCAAATGGTTTTGGTTGGTTACCCGAAACCAATCTGTATCGTTTGCCAGAGGGGCTTACTGCTGAGCAAAAATCAGGACACAAACATTTTTGGGAAACTTACGCAAAGGCTGCTCAAGTACTGATAAGAGAATTGTCTAAAAGAGGCGTTAAAATGATAGCAGGGACAGATGCAGTCTTGCCTCCTACCGTTCCTGGTTTTTCATTGCACAGTGAATTAGAAAGTTTACAGAAGGCAGGTATGACGAATGCGCAAGTATTGCAAGCTGCTACCGCTGTTGCAGCTGATTTTTTAAAAAGTAATACAGGGAAAATTATAGAAGGTTATGAAGCTAATTTGGTACTTTTAGACAAAAATCCATTGGACGATATTCGACATACAAAGGCTATCAATACCGTATTTTCGAATGGAAAAGTATACGATAGAGATTTATTAGACCAAATGTTAGCAGCTGTCAAGGAAGTGAATGATGCTGGTAGGACTATAGATATTAGTCAGTATGAAGCAAAATAGCATAAAGTAGAAGAAAGGCGATACCTTTTCAATGTATCGCCTTTCTTCTATTTACCAACCAATATATAAATCTACTTTTGAGTGATGCTAACCAATTCTACTTCAAAGGCTAAAGTTGTGTGAGGTGGAATCAAGTTAGGAAACCCTTTTTCTCCATAAGCCAATGCAGAAGGCACGACAAAAAATGCCTTTCCACCTGGTTTCATTAACTGCAAGCCTTCATTCCAACCTGCAATCATATTACCCACATAAAATTCAATCGATTTTCCTCTTTTATAAGAAGAATCAAAAACTTTTCCATCAAGGGTATAGCCTTTATAATTAACAGTTACCCAATCTCCCCATGCTGCATTTTTGCCTGTCCCTTCGGCTATCATTTGATAATACAAACCAGAGTTCGTAGGTTCTAGCTCAATCCCTTCATCAAGAATATAGTTAATAATAATATTTTTATCTTTTTCTGCTTGAGTCTGTGGGTTCGCGATTAACTCAGAAGCGATAGAAAATAAAAGGTCATCCTCGTTCTCTGATTTTTTAACTTCTACGGTGTCTTTGGGAGCTGGAGCAGAATTACCACAGGCTAAACACAGGAAATACAAAGGAAGAAAATATAGAAAACAAGTTAGTCTCATAATTGGTCGTATAATTTTAATCTTTACAACTATAAAAAAAAAGGAAAAAATAAACCCGCATGCTGTTCAGCGTGCGGGTTCATCTGTATTATTTTGCTGCTCGAATCTTCGTATTCCGTTGAATCCAACAAGGTACTTTATATGTCCCTCCTTCTTTTAAGCCACGAATAAAAATATCTTCTTTATTGGGCATATACTGAGCGTACTTTCGAATAAACTTATTCGCTTCTGGTGCAGCAGCAGGGTCTAAGTTTTTAGCCTTATTCCACATGTCTAAAGCGACCCAAACGACTACTTGGCTATCAAACCCAGTCCCAGGGCCACAAAGCGGGCCACTAGAAGCATATAATCGACCAATGACTAAATAAGGTTCTCCCCAGTTAGGTTTTAACTCAGCAGCTTTTAGTGCATATTCTCTAGCCTTAGAAAATTTTCTTAAATGCACATAATAGACCTTTGCAATACGTAGCGTATAAGTAGCCTTTTTGTCAACATCTGTTTCATTGGCTAATAACTCTTCATAATATTCAATTGCTTTTTTATATTCTCCGTTTCTCAAGGCATCAGTACCTAATCTTGCAGGAGAAGTCTTTACTTCACTAACCGTTCTACAATTTTGCTCAAAAGCAGTATTCAAAGCGACCAAAGCAGTATCTTCTACCGCACAACCACCCCACTTCAAACGGCTATAGACCGTCGTCAAAATATCGCAATCTTGAGGATTGGCTTTAAATTCTGCGTAGTATTTATCTTTAAAATAAGCACAATCGTAAAACCCTTTAATCGTCTCCAAATCTTCTAAACGTATCGGCGCGTAACTCTCGATAATTTTCCAAGATTCACATGCTTTTCCTTTACAATCAGCTACCCCTTTAGCGATGGTTTCTTTGATTAAGTTTTGATATTTAAAAGCTTCTTCGTTGGAAATTTTTTCTTCAAGGGTCAACTCCACTAATGTCGCAGTAAAAGGATTGACAATAAAATAAGGCATGTCCGTCCCTTCTGTGTCCGCCACCTCTTTGAAGATTTGATAGGTATCGGCAGTGGTTGATTTATGTGGGTAATTGAAGTAAAGATTGAACCCTTTTAACCCTTTATATTGAGCAGCTTTTTTAGGATAACATTTAGATGCTTCATCATACAAGTCAAATATCTTATCAATATAGGCAGACTTTTTATCCAAGTCTGTTTCTTTGCCATACATCCACTTATAAAGCTTTACGCCATCCATAAAATGGTAATCTCTGAGGCCGTCCGCAGCAGGTGCCATTTTCATCGCTTTCTCCCACAGTGGCATTGCCTCTTCAAAATTTTTCAACTTGATTAAATCCCGATAAAGTACGTGTGCAGTTTCTGCATCATCGGGATTATCAGATTCAAAAAATTTCCCACAAGGGCTCAAATCCTCTCTTACAGGTGGTGGTGGCGGTGCTGCTTCTACAACCTCCTCTACTATTTTAGGGGTGCAGGCCAGTACAAGAAGTAAGATAAAAACAGATAATTTAGATAAATGCAGTTTTATATTCATTGCTCAAGTTTTTATAAAATTTTTGATTTAGGAACGTGACAAAAATAACTTATAACAGTTTGATGTTTCTTTTCCTTTGTTACAACTTATTCTTTACATGTTCCTTACTGTTTTAAAAAGTTCGTTAATTTTTCACCAATTTCTTCTAAGGTCAATAAAACGGCAGCTTGTTCCGCTCGTTTTTTCAAGTCATTGTTTCCTAAGTCTTTATCTGACTTTTGGGTCAAAAAATCTTTGGTAATAACTTCGGAATGCGGAATAATTCCTGTCCGAATATCCATTAATAAGGACTCACAAGTTGCATAAGCTTTGATATCATCTTTTTTAAAGACCTTATATTTTTGGTAAATATCGGAATTGATTGAAAAAATAAATAATAAATCAGCCTGTAATCTAACCGCAGACTCTCGCAAAGTAAAAATAGTTGGATTAGCTTCCAACATAAGTTTAGGCATCAATATTATTTTCTTTACGGAAGGTACCTCATTCAGTTGTGTTTTAATCGCGTCAATATAAGCTTGTTGTAATTTTAGATAGGCCTCATTATTCCAATAAGCATCATAATAACGACTAATAGAATTGGGAGAATAATTCAACAAAGCTATCCGAATTGTATCAGGTAGCACTATTTTGCTATTCAATATTTGTTGGATGCCTATTTCTGAAATCGTCCTATCTTTTGAGTTGAACAAAGATTGTTTTAAGGTTGGGGTGTTTTGGTAAGTCGCTTGTTCATAATTACTTTCGGGACGATTTCCATTACCAGGATACGTTTGATGGCCACAACTAGTTAATAAGAGCAAACCACACAAATAAAATAAAATATTTAGTTTATGATCAATGACCATAGTTTTATGATTTACTAAGTAATAAAATAAAAAAAAACGCCCTGTTCTACAAAGATGAGAACAAGGCGTTTTATGGTGTGTATTTGTTATAGTTTTAAATACTAGTTATATCTTACAGTTACTGTTTCTCCAATCCAACAGCCAACTTTATCCTTCTTACCACCTTGCTTACCTCTCATGAATACATCTTCCTTTGGAGGAATAGAGCCGTTATAGATACCAATTTTCTTATTTGCCTCTTCAGCAACTTCAGCATCTATACTCTTAGCTTTTCTATACTTGTCGATAGCTGCGATTACAGCTAAACCTCTTGTATAACCATCTTTTCCACAGTTCTTACTTGACTTAGCATATAAATCACCGATTAACATATAAGGTCTTCCCCAGTTTGGTCGAGCTTTAGCAGCATTATAAGCATTGGTTCTAGCTTGGCCATTTTGCCCTAACTTTCTACCTTGGATAGATGCGATACTAAAGTAGTATCCTCCTCTTTTAGCTTCATCTGTCTCCGCATCCAATGCTTCTCTATACTTAGCAATAGCGCCTGTGTAGTCACCAGCTTTATACATTTTATTAGCCATCATTCCAGGATTGTTAGCCTCAAACTCAGCTTGTCTTTTAGCATTTTCGGCTGATGCATATTGAGCGTATTTTCCTTCCAATTCATCCAAGAAAGCATTACCTGATTCACAACCTTGACGCTTTAGGATAGGTACAATTCTCTTTAATACATCAGGATTATCTGGGTCTGCATCATATTCAGGGCGTAATTTTTCTACAAAATAGTCACAATCGA
The DNA here is from genome assembly GCA_937974625.1 of uncultured Saprospiraceae bacterium. Lineage (GTDB taxonomy): Bacteria > Bacteroidota > Bacteroidia > Chitinophagales > Saprospiraceae > JAFMDF01. The sequence goes on along the minus strand of CALJVJ010000371.1, from coordinate 11,794 downwards.
AAATATTATTTTCAATCTGTGCAAAAATAGCCTCAACAGAACCTTTTGCTTGCTCGTAATACGCTTTATACTTTCCACCAGCTGCAATATTATGGTCTGCTATTTCTAATAATTTAGCGTAAGCTGCTCTAGATTCTTCCTTATTCATTTTATCGTTGGTAAACTGGTGAACAACGATTCTAGCGTAAGGGTCTAAAACAATATACTCTGTATCCATACCACCTTTCTCGATTGCAGATTCTAAAGTCGCTCTGGTTTGAGAATAAGGAGTTACTAACTCGTAGAACATATCGAACCCTTGACGACCTAAGTGATAAGCGATTCTCTTTTCAGCAGTAGTCTTTGGCAACTTAATGCTACCTGATTCTAAACATCCAATCACACCTTCATACAAGCCAACAACTCTCTTGACTAATACTTCTTTTTTAGCTTGATCCGTTTCCTTCTTCAACTTATCCTTCAAAATTTTAATACCATCTGTATAATGTACATCTCTTAAACCATCCGCAGCAGGTGCAGCAGCATATGCTTTTTCCCAATTTTCGATAGCTGCATCAAAGTTTTTAGACTTGACATCTTGTCGGTACAATACGTGAAAAGTTTCTGCATCACTTGGATTGGATGCTTCTGTAAACTTACCACACTGTGCATTTGCAGGTGTAGCCATTAATAGCACCCCAGCAAAAAATAGGACTGTACTTAATAATTTTTCTATTCGCTTCATATTTTTACAATTTTTAGTTTTTGATTTCTAAATTATTTTTAATCCAACAAAATATAAATCTTTAATTCCAATTTGTCTTTTTTAAAGTTTCTTAATTGAATTTTCGTTTAAAGAACCAAGAATTATCATTCAAAGTAAATCCAACGGTAAATTCACCATAGGTTTCTTGTAAGATAGTATTGGCTCCTCTTTTTCCAAGTTCTACAGACAAGTTGATAAAAGAAACTTGTTGTCTTGGTAAGGTAATTGGGAGTCCTAATCCAAAAGTAACTCCATATTCTTTGAGTTGTTCTCCATCTATACTTCTTGGGTCCGTTCCTGTGAAACCTCCAAATCGATACCGCACTCTTGCCCAAAATTTATTATAAGAAGCATAATTTGGGATAATTTCTGCGCCAAAAGATGCTCTACTAGTATTTTCAAACGTTTCTGGCTTTGCATCGTTTCGATAATTGCTCCAATTCACAATATCATATCCTATCCCAATTTTAAATCTAGAAGCTCCTGATAAAACTGCTCCAAATCCAATCCTCCCCGGAAGTGTAGCTTTTCCATCCACATTACTCGTATTCAGAATAGTATCTGTAGCTATAAGTGCTACGTAAGCAGGATTCAAGCGAGTGTAAAACTGAGAACTGTTGGTATTAAGACTACTTTTGGAGTCTGCTGTCACACCTAAGGTCAAGATTTTAATCTTTTTTAGGTCGTTCGTGTTAAACGAAAAGTTGTATTGTGCGCCAAATTTCCAAGTAAAGCCATTAATACTAAAATCGTCCACTAAACTATTTTGGTAACCAGCAGTCAAATCCTCAAATATAACACCTCTTCTATTTTCAATCTTACCAAAAACATATCCCATGTTAAATCCAGCAGCAAATTGTTTATATCGAAATCCATTGGCCCACATAAAACGATTGGTGCCACCCTCTCCTCTAAATTCACTAATCACATTTCCGATGCCTTCAACCGTTCCAGTTGTTTGTACCGTATAACCAACCAAACTATAAGGCACTAATGCAAAAGACATTCCCCACGAAAAATTTCTAACTTCTCGCTCTAGTAAGTCATTCACTGGATTGTTCAAAGTAAACCCCAATGCTAAGTGAGACATATTGCCACTCAAATTTTTATTACTTTGATTGGCAGATTCCCATTTGGAATTTCTAGCATACATACCAAAATCAAAAGCCGCCATCTGTAAAAAGCCTAAAGAAGCAGGGTTTTCCAGGTTCAAGTGATAAGCATCGTTATAAGCATGGGTAAACCCAGGCGTTGCACGAAGGCTTGCGAAATTTTGGTTTAAAAAATCACCTACACCAAATCTGGAATAGGGTGAATTATTTTTAGGCTGAGCCATGGCTAATGTTACCACAAAACAAGCAGACACGGTCAATAAAATACGTTTACAAAAGCTCCACATTATAATCAAGGATTTTGTTTAGTCCGACGAGGACTAAGTTTGAATGCGCAAATATCTTAGTTTTCAACCGTTTAGCAAAATATTCGGCATCTCCTCCTGTTAAGGTTGTGTTAATCCCTTCATATTTGTCGGAAAAGAACTGAATCCAAGCGTCCATTTCTAAGATATTACCCAATCCACCTCCAACTTGTAAAGCCTCTACTGTATTTTTACCGATACCATCTTTAACATCTTCTGGCTTTTCCACAAGCGGTAGTTTAGCTGTAAAGTGCTGCATAGCTCGAAATCTCATGTTTAAACCCGGTGTAATATTGCCGCCCAAATAATTTCCTTCGGCATCGATTATATCATAAGTTGTACAAGTACCTGCATCAATTACCAAGCTCGGTTCGCCTGGAAAAAGTACATAAGCACCAACAACAGCAGCCAATCGGTCTTTACCCAATGTTTTGGGTGTGCCATAGAGATTTTGAATGGGCAACGGTGTATCCGCATCTAAATTGAGAAAATACCAATGCTTCCTCAAATAGTTATTCATCTGTTTATGCTCTGTCTTTACAGTAGAACAGATGATATTTTCAATGTTTTGGTTGTTTACGATTTTTTTTAAATCAGCTAATGTCCATTTTTTAACTATAATTTTCTCTTTCAGGTTTCCTTTTTGAAAAAAACCAAATTTTGTCCTCGTATTTCCTATATCAATAGTTAGGTTCATTTTAGTTATTAACTGTTAGCCACGATTAGTCAATGACAAATTCGCAACTCATACATTCAAAAGACGTTTATTTATACCTTAAAATGTCTTAAAGGAAATTTAAGGTTGTGTTAATTAACACACCAACTAATTCTGTATTTAAGGGGGAATAGCTGCAAAAATACGGTAGTTGTTACAAAATCTCTTTATTTCTTTCAGGAAATTTCTACAAAACAACTAGGTTCAATAAAATTCGTTTTGTTAAAGTATAACGATGGATGATAACACCACATTAACAGTATTTAGATGACCAAACCCGAGATGAAGTATTTTTTTCTGTTGCTTTTTTGTTTCTTGTCTTTCCAATCAATAAGTGCACAGCCGCAAAATGATGATTGTGAAGCAGCTATTGATTTAGGCGTATTACCTTATTGTGAAAGTACCTTATTTTCTAATATAGCCGCAACGCCAAGTAATATCGGAGAAAATAATATTCCAGATTGTTTCAATGGTGGGTCTATAGAAAATGATGTTTGGTTTAAATTCACGATTCCTGAAGATGGGAATAGTCGAAATTTTAAAATAACGATAGCTGGTGATTCAGAAAGCAGTATTCAAAATCCGCAATTAGCTGTATATAGAGGAGCGTGCGAGATTAATGAACTATCTGAACTAGGTATTTGTCAATCCGCCGAAACAGGTGAAAATAGTTTAATACTCGAAGCGATAGGTCTCAAAACAAATACGCAATATTTTCTAAGAATAAATGATTACTCCCCATCCACCACACCAAACTGGGGCAACTTTTCCCTTTGCATAGAGACCTTAGCACCCTTTTTTAATATGGGAGAAAGCGCAGGAACAGGACTATGCGAAGGCACTCTATTCGATTCAGGTGGAAGAACAGGGGATTATCGAGTTAACGAAGATAGCTCCTTTACCATCTGTCCTACCGCTTTTCATCGATGTATCGAAATAAATGTTGAATCATACGACATAGAAAAAGACTTTGACTTTTTGACCATCTATGAAGGAACAAATATAAGTGGACAAGCATTAACTAGCATCAGCGGAACAGGTTGGCAAACATTAGCTTACGCAAAAAGTGAATGTATTACGGTACAATTCACTTCGGATGGTTCCCAAAATGGAGGAGGGTTTAGGTTAAATTGGAAATGTCTTGTAGAAGATTGTCCAGTAATCGACCCTACCACCTGTGATGCACCTGAAATTATTAATCAAATTCCTTTTCAAGCCACCAATCTAACGACCTGCTTTGCAGGTGATAATATAGAAGTCGGCCCATGTGGAACAGATGATTTTTTGGGAGGACAAGAATATATTTTTGCTTACGATTCGCCCGGTGGAGAGTGCATAGCCGTAAATATCACTGGGCTTATTCCCGAAACAGGTATTGCCATCATTAAAGGTTGTCCTGAAAGAGGAGATGGTATTTGCATAGAACAAAAAGAAGTTGGGAATGGGCTAGACCATATCTTTTTACCCAATGTTGCCTTGAAAGAAAAGGGTTTGTATTATTTTTTAATTGCCAACGAAGCTAATTGTACCCCTTTTGATATTGACATCACCACCTCTTTAACCTGTCCCAATACATTTCCGTCTGCCGCTAATTGCGAAGATGCTTTAATTTTAAACGGTTGTAATCCAGCATTACCTGCGGCATTAACGGTAGAAAGAGGTGCAGGCGACCCTGATTTTTTCAAATTTGGCGTTAATAATGGTTGTTGGGATGGCGTGTTTGCCACTAATTACACCTGGTTTACTTTTGAAGCACAAGGGGATGGAGAATTTGCTTTTTTATTAAGTAATAATGACCCAAATGGGACGGTAGATATAGATTTTAATATTTGGGGTCCTTTCGACAATAAAACAGAAGCCTGTTTTGGGTCGGATAATTTTCAACCTATTAGAAGTTCTTGGGCAGACGATTTAATTTACAGTGTAACAGGTTTGGCGAATATCAACCCAGAATTAGGTACACCTGTTACGAGTACCTGTGAAGGTGCATTTGGAGAAGGTTTTGTCAAACCGCTACAAGTGAAAAAAGGGGAAGTTTATGTCGTAATGATTAATGATTTTGACGGCGTTATTTTTAGTGGCGCCATAGAGATAGATTTTAGTGGGTCAGATGCCGAAGTATTATCGAGTCTTGATGGAAATATCAGTATGGTTCAAGATACCTTTATCTGTGAAGGAAGTAGCATTGAGCTGACCACACAAAATGCTTCTGCCTACGATTGGAGTCCAACTGAAAGCCTTAGCTGTCGAACCTGTCCCAATCCAATTGCCACGCCTACTGAAACAACGACTTATACCTTAAATGCGCGGACTGTCTGTAATACAATCACCGAAGAAATCACCATAGAGGTCATCAAAGCCAATGCAGGCGTTGACCAAACTGTTTGCCAAGGTGCAATCGTTCAATTAAATGCCCCTACCAACTTCAGCCAAGTACAGTATCAATGGACGAGCCTCAATGGGGCATCCAGCTTAAGTTGTACAGACTGTCCAAATCCAACTATTCAAGCAAATACCGCAGGGATTTTTGACTATGTTGTAGCAGTTAGTAGAGCTAATTGTATCACTATAGACACGATGACTTTAACGGTTATTGACGGACAAGCACCCAGCTATTCCATCGCCGATAATCAACAAATATGTTTGGGAATGGAATTAGATTTAGGTGGAGCAGCAATAGCCAATCAACAATACGAATGGACAAGTAGTGATGGTATTTTTAGTAGCATGGAAGCAAACCCTGCCGTTACGCCAAACATTTCAACAACCTATTATTTGTCCGTATCCACTAATAATTGTAGCGTATCCACCAAAGATAGCGTGGTTGTTGAAGTCAATCAAAACCCAATAGTTACCCTAAGAAATGACACGACGGTTTGCCAATCCACCCCCGTCCTTTTAGGAAATATGCTGATTGAAAATGATGTCCTTTATGAATGGGAAGCTATCGATATAATGACGCTTAATCAACCAACATCGGCTAATCCGATAGCCACACCAACTGCCACAAGTACTTATACCTTAACGGCAACACGAGGCGCTTGTACTACCCGTGACACTATTATAATTGAAGTATTGCCGATTGCTGTTTCTTTTCAAAACCAAGCGGATGCTATTTCGCTTTGTTTAGGGACATCTTTAGATTTAAACATCGCCAGTACACCAGAAAATATAGCGGTACAAATCAGTACTTTAGACGGTTTATTTCAATCTAATGAGTCCCAGTTATTTTTGACGCCGACGATACACCAAACCTATATTGCAAAAATCGAATTTGATGGTTGTGAAGCGACCGATACGTTAGGGATTACGGTAGATTCTTTGCCTATTGACAGAATAATTTTGCCATCAGACACGACCATTTGTCAAGGCACTGAATTAGTTTTAAGTTCGCCGATTTATGACCCTCAATTTTATCCCAACTTGAAGCATCAATGGTTAGGGGATGCTGGTTTTATAACGTCCGATTCGTTTTATAATGTTGTGATTAGTCCTTTAGATACCCTTACGCTTAGAAGAATAGATAAAAATGGCGCTTGTATAGATACCGTATTTTCCACCATTAATGTCCTTCCATTTATAGATGTGGCTATATCCGCTCAAGACGCTTTAATCTGTGAAGGAGGAAGCACGGATTTATTAGCAGATTTGCCCGCAGGAGCAGAAAATATTAGTTGGACACCAACAGAAAATATCAGTTGTCTGGATTGCCCAAATCCGCAAGTTACGCCCAATCAAACCACCCTTTATACTTTGTCTGGCACTTTGGACAATTGTCCTTTAATGGGTACAATTGAAGTCGAAACGATTAATTTTTCGAATACGCAAATTATCAACCATAAATCACCTTCCATATTTATTGGGCAAAGCGTAGATTCTATCGTTCTAGAAAGTAATCTAACGACTATTGAAAATATCGAATGGTTTGAAAATGGACAACTGATTGAAGGTGCAATTGATAGCTCATTGACTTATATTCCATTGGCCAACGAGCCTATTTCAATGGAAAATAGAACGGTCTTAATTGAAGCCAAAATAACCACAATCGAAGGTTGTACTTATACCGCAGAAACAACCATCATCGTCAAACCACCACTTGTACCCAATGTCTTTACTCCGAATAATGACCAGCAAAATGATTTTTTTAATATTCTTTTGGCCAATAGACGTGAAAATATAGCAGTTTTTAAAGTCTATAATCGTTGGGGAAAACTAATGTATGATAATGATGACCCCGAAAAAGGTTGGAATGGTGGTCTACGAAATAAATTGGACGATTTAATGCCTGCAGCAGTCTATGTCTATGTCATTCAATATCGCGTTGACCAACAAATAGAATCTGTTAAAGGTAATGTTACGCTAATTCGATAAACGAAACGGCTGTATCGTCCATAGACTGCTATAATTCTTGCATCTTTTTGTTTTTACCAAATATTCTCCTAATTGCTAAAACAGCAAGCGTTATAACCAAAGCTCCACCTCCACCTAATACAATATAAGCCAAAGCATCCATACCAGAACAAGCAAGACTACAAGACAATATCGCTACGCCGTAAAGTAAAAGGCAACCCAACAACAAAGTGAGCACCACTAAGAGTGCTTCTTCTACTCCTGATAATTCTTTTTTCTGCTGTTTAATCGTCTGCTTTAATTTTTTACGCAGTTCTTTGCGCTCTAATCGACTTTGTTTACGCAAAGCTTTTTTACTGGCTTTTGGGGAAATATTGGTAGCCTTTGAATGCACCACAAATTCAGCACGCCAAGAATTATTTTGGATAGCTCCAATTTGTGTAGGTGAAGGTTGCTCCATCAACTGTTGTCCCAAACTAAAGAAAAGTAATAGCGAACTAAAAATTAAGACACCATCCATATATTTTTGTCGACGATAACTATGCTGAAAGAAAGCAAACCGAGCCTGTTTTATTGGATATGAAATCAATCCAACAAAAAATAAAACAAGGCCTATAAATTTCAAGGATTCAGAAGATATGAGAGACAGATTGGAAAAGATTGCTCCCATCAAAAAAGCACCACCAACTAATAATGTCTGTGCTATAATCAACAGTAACCTTGCCAGCAAAAGATGCTGCTTCGCCCAAAAAGAAAGTAGTTTCATCGCATTCATTTTTTTGGTAAAAAAATAATTCCAATGCAAAATTAGGCGTAAAGAAGGGTTCGTGTTTATCCATAAATAACAAAATTAAATTTTTATTTATTTAATATGAAGAAGAAAATAGCTAACAGAAAATCCGTCCTCCATCTGTTAAATCCGTCTAATCAGCGGAACTATCCTATCTAATTCCCTTAATTTTGATAAATATATCTTATTTTAAAGTTTTATCTTTTCATAAAAGGAAAAATTATATCCTATGAGAATCTTGTAAAAGAGCCGAATTTCATAAAAAAATTAAAAAAATGAATGGATATAATCAAAATATCAAGGATTTTCCAAAAATCATTTTAGTAGTTGCCCACCTACTTTTATTTAATATTTTGTCAATAAATCTAGCTCTTTCGCAATGTGACCCATCGACCATTGACCCTTGTGAAATAGGAAAAAACAGTGTTATACAGGCTTCCTATCATGCTCAGATTATTAAGACGTCCAATGGTTACTCTATTACCGGTCAAGATTTTGCGCCGAATGGTAATAGTGATCAAGCTGTATTATCAAATATCCCTAGTACTCAATATCCAATGCCAGCAGGAGTTTTTCCTGTATGGGGAGCTATTGGAGGAAGAACGCAAGCCGTTTTTATCGGAAGCGATAGTAAAATATATGCCATAGGTTCACAAGATTTGTTAATTGACAATGCAAATACATCGGGGACCGCTTGGGGAGCAACCAGCTTAAGCCTACCATCAGGAGTTACGGTGTGTGATATCAATAAGTGGGAAGGTTCTGCTGGAAGTGGAGGCAATAATGGTAATACTACAGGAGAACGAGATGGATTTTTAGCTTTTTCTACCCTTTCTGGTGATTTATACGTTACAGGACAAGGTGCTACTTATGTACAATTTCAAGCGTCGAATACTGATTGGTCAAAAATTAACCTACCTGTTGGCATTCGTGTGGTAGATTTTGCGGTCGGTCATCAAACCCTATTGGTACTAGGAAGTGATCGTAACTTGTATGCTTCTGGCTCTGCTACCTATTTAGGGAATGGAACTTCTGTTGATTTAAATATCTTAACTTTATTAGAAAATCAACCAGCTATTAGTATATCTGGAATAACTCAAATTGAGGCAGGTTATAGATCCTATTTGGTACTGGATGGCGATGGCACGATACATGTACTTGGAGAAAATTCAGTAGGAAGTCTTGGCGTAGGCCATAGCAATGACGTTAGGGTATGGTCTAAAGTTGGTAGTGGTTGTCCCAATGGTCTGCTTAATAATGTCGCATACATTAGTACCTTATCCTCACATGATAATCGTTCCTCCTCTTCCGCAATATTAGTAAATGGAACAATTAGGTCATGGGGAGAGAACGACAGACAGTCTATTGACGCTGGTGTTGATAGAATAATAACCTGTCCAGTAACTCCTACGGGCACTAATAATAATGCAGTCGCCATATCAAATGGTGGCCATATCTCTCCTTATATTAATACCGGGGTTCAAATTTGTAATATTGGTCATAATAGACAAGGTGCTTTTGGAGACGGTAACAGTGACGGAGGGGACTATGGGGTATATACTTGTATTAATATTCCTGGCATGCCAGAAGTATGTGGAACTAAAGAAACGGACCTTGAGCTATTAAAAACGGTGAATGATGATAATCCAAAAGTTAGTGACACTATCGTTTTCACTATCACCGTAACCAATAAGGGGTCTGAAGCTTCTACTGGCTCTACCATTAGAGATCAATTAACGGATGGTTTTCAGTATATTAGTGATGATGCTAATGGAGCATATAACCCTTCAACAGGTTTATGGACTGTTGGTCCAATCGCCGATGGGGAATCCATCTCTTTGAATCTAAGGGTCAGTGTTTTAACTGCTGGTGATAATTTTAACTATGCACAAGTGATATCTGATAATGAAGTGGACCCTGACTCTACCCCTGGAGATAATAGTACCGACCAAGATGATGATGACCGAATAATGATAGCGGTAGACCCGCTACCTGTATGTTCGGATATAACGGTAACCCTAGATGCTGGTGGAAATGCCAATGCAACTATCAATGATTTTTTCATGTCCGATATAAGAGATTGCACCCATCCTGACTCCTTAAACATTGACTACAATTCCTCCTTTTTTTATAGTTGTTCGGATGTAGGTTTAAACGAGGTAGTTTTTACCATCACTGATAAGTGTGGGAATGTTTCAACCTGTATTTCTACTATAACGGTGGAAAGTTATAGCGTAATTGAAGACGTGCTTTTATGTCCAGACGATTCCATGTTTATCGATAATAACTGGATTTATGAACCCAGTGTACATATAGACACCTTTACCAATGCTTTTGGATGTGATTCTTTACATATTACCAATATCAATTACGTAGAAGATGCACCAATACCACAACTAAATATAGATTGTGACAATTCAGCCGCTGTACTTAACATAGATACACAATCTATTTGGCAACCGATTTGGGATAATGGCGAGACGACTCCCCAAGCCATATATGAGTCTACTTCGCTTCAAGCAAATCTTATCCTAAATACGGCACCTGATTGTGAAGAACTATTTACTATTCCAATACCACCAATTCCCAATTTAGCCGAGATTCCTTTTATACAAGATACAAGTATCCAAGAAAATAACTTCTTACCTATAAGAGTTGATTTGAATACGGAAGAATGGCAAATGAATTGGTCTCCATCATCAATGGTTAGCTGCGATACTTGTATGCACGTTAGTATCTCTGCAATTGAAAGTACGGAAGTAATCATGTATTTGGAGCATATTTCTGGTTGTAGCTACGAGTCTTCCTTTTTTTTAAGGGTCACACCAGCACCTGAACACTTATACACCCCTAATGTATTTTCGCCTAATGGAGATAACCGAAACGATGAATGGACACTTTTCCATTCGCCAAATTTACGCATCACAGAATGTACTATTTTTAATCGATGGGGAAATTTAGTCTATCATTCAAAAGCGGGCCAACCAAAATGGAATGGTAAATGTAAGGGAGAAGATTGTATGCAAGGCGTTTATTTCTATATCATTAATTATTCAAATTCTAAAGACGTATCTAAAATAAAAAGTGGGGATCTAACATTGGTAAGATAGATATTTAAGGCAAACAATTAACATCTCTATTATTTTCCTAATTATTTTTTCTTCTTCTTTTTACTAGCTTTCGCCAAAGGGTTAAAATCAACACACAGTTGCAACCAATACGCTAAATCGTCATCGGCATCGAATCCATCAGGCGTTACAAAAACATATCCTCTCATGGGTCTTCCTGTAAAATCCATCGGATGGCAACCTGTTTTGTCCATCGCCCCAAGAGAAGCGTCCTCTCCTATTCTAGCCATTAATAAATCAGTTTCTTTTTTCTTGTCATAATGAATGCCACAAGCCATTTTTCCATCTATCATAAAACATATCCCCCCAAACATTTTTTTCTCTGTATAAGCGACATTTTTTTCTTGAAAAACACGCCGCATTCTATCGGCAATAAATTCGTCGTAAGCCATTTTAGTTGATTATTGGTTGATTGATTATTAGTTGACTTAGTGATTTTTCGCTAATTTAAACTATTAGCGATATCCGTTCGTTTTTTTAATAAAAATGCTCGTTCCGCCTCATTTCTGACTAACGCTAATGCCGTATCAATACTTTCTAATGCACGCTTCCCTTTACCTGTTAACACAAAATATTCGGCATAGGCTCCATAAAATAAATAAGCTCTTTGTTCTAAATCTTTAGGGTTAATTTGTTTTAATAAGGCTAA
>CALJVJ010000370.1 GCA_937974625.1 uncultured Saprospiraceae bacterium | reverse complement strand
AGCCAATGATTTAGAATTTCTAGTTCGAGTAGCAGGGATGCAAAATGATGGCCCTGGAGTGGTCTTATTACATGGTTTTCCAGAGTCTTCCTTGATGTGGCAACCGCTATTGGATAAAGCCGCTTCAGCAGGGTTTCGAGTCATCGCATTTGACCAAAGAGGGTATAGTCCCAATGCTCGACCAACGGAGGTATCCGCTTATCAAATTGACCATTTGGTAGCAGATGTTTTAGCGGTTGCTAATGCAGTCGGTTTCGATACCTTTAATTTAGTCGGACATGATTGGGGGGCAGGCGTAGGTTGGAAAACAGTCATGGATTTTCCTGAACGAATTCATACTTGGACGGCTATGGCAATTCCACACACAGCAGTTTTTTATGATGCGGTGCGAAATCATCCAGAACAACAAAAGCGAAGTTCGTATATGAAAAGATTCCAAACACCCTTTCTGCCAGAGTTCCTTTTTCATTTAAATCAAAAGAAGGTGGCTGATGGGCTTAAAGGTAGATGGACCGAAGCACAAATCGAAGAATGCCTGGCCATCCAAAGAGAATATGGCGCAACAAGGGCTGCCTTCAATTGGTATCGAGCTGCCGATATCAATGAAAATTTCGATTCTAAGTCCTTTGATAAAAATATAGTACGACCGACTTTATTTATTTGGGGGACAGCAGACCCAGTTGTTGTACATGATATAATTCCGCGTCAGAAAGATTATATCAAAGCGCCTTATCAGGAATTGAGTGTTCAGTCGGGGCATTCTTTATTGCAGGCGAAGACAGATACGATTGTGGCGACGATATTAAGTCATTTTGGGAATTAATGGCGTTAACCCTTGGAGGGTTCTAACCCCTCCAAGGGTTTTACTCTAAAAGACGCACTCTAGTATTTTTTCAAAACCAAATTCGTCATTCGGTTTTTGACCATGAAAATTAAGAAAAGCATCTCGTCCACCAAACCAATCTAATATTTTCTTTCTAGCCAATTTAGTTGGTTGTTCGGATATCAAAGTATGATAAGAACTATGTGGCCAATCCAAGAAGCTTCCTATAAGTCCATGATGAACAAGATTATAGTGTAAGTAATGAATCAAGTTCATGAAATAATCTTTATCTCCTACAATTTTTCTATTTGTATTTTGCATGAATAAGCTACCTTTTCGTTCATGATATTTATTAAAAGCTTGGGCATAACTATTTAAGAAATTGGTGAGTTGTTGGCGAGCGATGGTATGATAATCTAAAAGGTTATCTTCAATTTTCTGTACCATTACTTTATCGCTTACATTATATTTTTTTTGATAAAAAGCTTGTAGTGCTTCCTTCGATTTAACTTGAATCAGTAAATGAAAATGATTTGGTAAGAGACAATAAGCCAGTACCTCTAAAACTTCTGGCAGGAACTTACCCATTTTTTGCAGAAAAAAGCGATAGTTTTCTTCAGTATTATAGATATTTTCAAAACCATTGGCATGGTTGAAAACATGAAAGACTCCATTGGGTACAAAGTCGGGTTGTTTGTCTGTCATTATGGTAGTTTTCTCGTGTTTAGATTAATTGATAGCTGAATTTACTATGTTATTTTTAAATCACCAAATTCTATTTAAAAAATTACAAATCTAAAATTAACCCTTGGAGGGTTCCAAACCCTCCAAGGGTTTTCTTTTACTTCTTCATCTCCTCCAACACCCGAACCGCGTTCTCATTCTTAGGATTCAATACCAAAGATTTTTCATAATTTTTGATAGCCAAGGCCTTTTCTCCTTTTAGCATATATACCTCTCCTAAACTATCATAGGTGTTAAATGCTTTGGGATGCAGTGCTACATTTAACTTAAAAATTTCGAGAGCAGCATCGATATTTTTAGCACCCAAATATTGATACCCTATATTATTAATATGCTCTTCGTGTGCAGGGAGAAAATTCGGTTGTTCTTTTTTTCTAGTTTGGTAAATAGCTAATGCTTTATCAAAATCTCCTTCTAATAACCATTCTATTCCCAGTTTTTCTCCCTTAATGAGTCTAACATTTTTGTAATCAAATACATCTTCCTCTTTTTCAGGGGAAAATACCAAAGAAGGTTGGCTATTAAAAGGGCTGCTGAGGAATTGAATAGTCGCTTTTCTATCTCTTCGGACGTAGGTGTTTTCTGCGACCTTAATTAACTCTTGTGGCGCACTAGATAAATATTTTAGAAAGACTTTATCAGCTTCTGCATAGACCTTAATATTTTCATCAAAGCTATAAGCATATTTTCCAGCGATTCTAGCAATTTCAGCTTGTGTAAAAGTTAGTTTTTTATGAACAGGAGCGCTTTTATCCCAATTATAAACTCTACCAACGGCAGTAGCTACTTCATCAATAAAATCGGGTTGATTGGCATTAATCATCACGACTACCCCATAACCATCTTCCAAATGTCCTGTCAAATCACTAGAAAAACCCTCGTTCCAGCCACCATGTCCAAAACGACCATCTCGTAAAAAGATACCTAAACCTATAAAATCTCCTTCAACAGGCGTCACCATTTTCTGTGCCATTGCTTGACTTAAAACCTTGGCACTATTTCCTTTTAAAGTTTGTTGTAAATCAATGATGAATTTGGCTAATTCTGCGGCATTGGTCCAGAGACCTGCTGCTGCCATTTCAGGGTAAGTATGTCGCCCACCTTTGGTCATCGAACCATTTGGGACATATCCAGTTGCCGCGTGTTTTAGTTGGTCTTTAGGCAATGGTTGAGCAAATGTGCTTTTAGTCATGCCTAAGGGACCAAGTACGTTTTCTTGCATAATTTCAGGGAAATTTTTTCCCGATACATCAATCATCATTTGTTGCATGACGCAGTAACCTCCACCTGAATAACGCATAGTACCTCCAGGTATTTTATCTACTTGAATAGCATCAGAGTTGGCAGGTTTTTCCCCTTCCAACAGTTGTACAAGTGTAGGTACAGCTAATCCTGGAGAATAGCCTAGAAACCCATGGACCGTCAGACCAGCTTTATGACTGACTAATCGTTTTAGTGTAACTTTTTCTGCTTTAGTAAACTCATTATCAGGGACATACCATGACTTCAGGTATTGATTGACATTTTTATCTAAGTCTAATTTTCCAGCTTCGACCATTTGCAAAGCAGCATAAGCAGAAACAGGTTTACTAATAGACGCCGCTTGAAAAAGAGTATTTTCCGTTACTGGTGCGGACTTTTCTTTATCCACATGACCATAGGTCTTTGTCCAAGCTATTTTATAATCATGGACAACAGCAATACTCATACCGGGGACACCATAATGCTCCATTCTTTCGGCAATAGTCCAAGTAGGTTCGCCTTTGATTTGGTGATAAGAGGACAAGCCATTTTCGACTTGTTTAATTTTTTCTAAGGTCGTATCGGGTTGAGCAAATGCCCAGTTGGAGAGACTAAAAATACAAAAGGTTAGTGCTAAGAAAAGTGGGTGCTTCTTATTCATAAACTTAAGGGTTTAAGTAATTTCTTTTATGATTAAAAATAGGGTAATTTTTCTACTAAAGACATGCTATAGGGGAAATAGACGCACCAACCAAAATTATTTAACAAGTGGAGCTGATTTTGTAGAAGAAATTTTAGAAATAAAGAAATTTAATCCATTAGAAAGGATTAAAATGAAGAAGCTTAACTTACCATTTTTAGCACTTCGCCAGCAGGTAAGATAGCCAAATGTTTGATGTCCATTAAGCGTTTCAACAAATTATCATAATAATTAGTACTAACTGGTCCCCAACCTTCATCATCAAATCCATGTAAATTGAAGATTAACCAGCCACCAGGACTTGCTAAAAAATCATTAATACCTTTTTCTAAATAGTCATCACAAATTCCTGGGCCATCTGCCCAACAGCCTATTCGAATAGGTTTAGTATTGGTAGGAATCGGATTCGCCGTTTCTCCTTCCTTCATAAACCACCAAGCGCCTGTTCTAGCCGCCCAGACTCTGGTCATCACAAAATCATCGAGGGCTTTATTAGAGGCGCCGAAAGCATAATTATAGATTGCTTTTTCTGTTTGATAACCATCTAAATTTTTTTCAAAATAAGCTAGACACTTATCAATATTCGCTTTGGCTTGGTCGAGGGGAATTTTAGTTAGGTTAAGATGTTCCCAAGTATGTGGCATAACTTCGTGGCCTCGACTGACAAAATGATTCCAGTCTTTAAAGTTGCCTAATAATTCGGGGCGTATCCATTGGTCAATTGCTTTGAAATTGGGAAAGTGACCACTAGCAATGACATTTAAACAAGCTTTTAAGCCATAATTTTCGTGAATTTCAGCAGCTCGATAGAAAGATTTTTTAAAACCATCATCAAAACTGAAAGTAATCAGGTGTGTCTTAGTTGGGTCAGTCGAACAACCAACACCTAATACTAAACTACCTAAAGCAGTCGTCTTGATGAATTTTCTTCTTTTCATAATTCACTTATTTAGCGAGTGTTCAATAAGCTGTGTCAAAATAGTAGGAACGTTATTATCTCTTGATTATCAAAGTTTTGTAAGTTTTGAACTCACCCGTATGACGGTAGAGCTGACTTGAACTTGGACTTGACACTTGAGTTTGAACTTTCTTCCTTATTTTCGCTGAGACATCGCTTCATACATCATAATTCCTGTTGCTACAGAAACATTTAGAGAATCCGTTTTTCCAACTTGCGGAATGATAAAAGTCTTATCAACTATTTGTAAAAGAGACCGACTGACTCCTCTATCTTCTGCACCAATAATCAAGGCACAAGGCACGGAAAAATCTACGTCTTTCATTTCCCATCTACTCTTTAAATCACTTGCATATACCTGAACACCAGACTTTTGTAAAAACTCCATCGCTGCTATAATACTAGGTTCTCGGCAAACAGGAATTTCTAATAAAGCACCTGCGGAAGTTTTGATAGCATCAGGTGTAATTTGGGCTGATTTTTTTCTTGGGATAACGATGGCATGTGCGCCTAATACTTCTGCCGACCGAGCAATCGCTCCAAAGTTTCGAACATCTGTCACTCCGTCTAATAATATAATTAAAGGGACTTCTGATTTTTCGTAAATTGTAGGCAATAAATCTTCTAGACTTTGGTATTCGATAAGAGATATCCAACACATAACCCCTTGATGATTGCCATGCACAAAGCGATTTAATCTTTCTTTCGGTACCATTTGTAAAGGAATAAATTTTTCTTTACAGAGTTTACGAATTTCTCTTGCCATTTCTCCTGCAACATCTTGCTGCAAAAGGACCTTATCAATTGTTTTACCTGAATTAATGGCCTCTATCACTGGGTGTCGTCCAAAAACTTGATTATTACTCACTGAATGATTTATAAATTTTAAAAATACAAAAGTAAGTAAAGTATTTAATACTCAACATTTTTTGGAAGTTTCTGTTAGGTGCTAGATGTCAAAACAAGCCATAAATATTGTCTGGTTCAAAAGAGATTTGCGGTTGCGCGACCATGCGCCACTTAAGGCAGCTATTGATAATGGTTTGCCGACACTACTGATTTATTGTTTTGAGCCTAGTATGATGCGTCTTCCGCAAAGTAGTGAAAGGCATTGGCGATTTGTCTGGCAGAGCTTGGAGGATATGAATCGTCGATTGGCAAAAGAAGGGCATCAAGTACTGATTTTTCATACAGAAATGATTGCCCTTTTAATAGAAATCAATCACACTTACAAAATTGAAAATCTTTTTTCCCACATGGAAATCGGTTTGAAAGCCACATTCGACCGAGACAAAGCCGTAAAAAATTTTTGCCAAAATAATGAAATCACCTACCGAGAATTTGCGCAAGATGGCGTGATTCGAGGACAACAGCATAGAGAAGGTTGGCAGGCATTTGCTACAAATAATTTTAACGCTAAAGTTATTCAAAATACTGTTAATCAGTTGGTTAAAATTGAAGGTGAAAATAATTTATTAACTTCTAATAAATTAGAAAAGAATAGCCCCTTATCAGAAAATATAAAGCTAGTAAAGCCTGATTTCCAAAAAGGAGGAGAAACTTATGCTTGGAAATATTTAAAATCATTTTTGGAAAGTCGTTCTAAAAATTACCGCAGAGGTATTTCCAAACCTTTAAAAAGTCGCAAAAGTTGTAGCAGAATTTCACCTTACTTAGCTTATGGAAATATCAGCCCTAAAGAATTATGGCAATGGACAGAGCAACGAAAAAAAGCAACAAATGATAACTATAATTTGCCCAATTTTCAATCACGTTTGTGGTGGCGCAGTCATTTTATGCAAAAGTTAGAATCAGAATGGCAACTAGAATTTGAACCAGCCAATAGAGCATTGAAAGCAATAGACCGAACGAAAGATGAACGATTATTGACGGCATGGAAAGAAGGTAAAACTGGCTATCCAATGGTCGATGCGAATATCCGTTGTCTAAAAGCAACAGGCTGGATAAATTTTAGGATGCGCGCCATGTTGACATCTTTTGCAACTTTTACCTTATGGTTGCATTGGAAACCAGTTTCTTATCACCTTGCCCAATTATTTTTAGATTTTGAACCGGGTATTCATTATCCCCAAATTCAGATGCAAGCAGGTTTGACAGGATATCATACTTTACGAATTTATAATCCTACTGTGCAAATTGAAAAACATGACCCTGATGGCGCCTTCATTCATCAATGGGTACCAGAATTAAAAGATATACCGACACCTTACATCTATGAGCCTTGGAAATTGACCCCGATGGAACAAGTTTTTTATAAATGTAAAATTGGAGAAGATTATCCTAAACCAATAGTTAATTTTGAAACCGCTACTCGAAAAAACAAAGACCACTATTGGACCTTTCGAGAAAGTGCAGCCGCAAAAAGAGCACTACCAAAAATCTGGTTGAGACATGCAGTGAGAGAAGATAGGGTAAAATATGCTGCAAAATTGGATGGCATAGGGGAGAAATTAGCTAAAAAGGCAACTTATAATCCTTTTGAAGGAGTTAGTGATGAGTTACCTTTTTAAAGAGAGTAGAGCGTACTGCAAAATAGCTTTTGGAAGTAAGCTCTACTCTCAGTAAAACGGTCTCTACTCTATATAAATCAATTTAAGATTTTTCTGCCCGATACTAGTTCTAACATTAAACAAATACATGCCCTTTGGCAATGGTTGCCCTGAAGCATCTGTACCGTTCCAGGTAAATTGGTAGGTGCGATTGTCATTAATAGCATTTGCTTCAAATCTTCTAATTGCCTTCCCTTGAATATCGTATAACGCAAATTGAATATCCTGTACCTCAATACTATTGGCGAGGGCAACAGAAAGGGTTGTCTGTTCACTAAATGGGTTGGGAGATGCACTGATATTAATTAAAGAATCGACAATAATATCACTCGTTGCAGTCACTTGTGGGTCAACAGGAGGAGGTCCACCCGGACCAACTGGACCCTCTCCATCTCCCCCAAAGCCTCCATCAATATCTTCATCAGTAATAGTGCCATCTACACAAGTTTCACAAACTTCACCGCCTTGAGCTACTTCCAAAGCCAAGAAAGCAGTATATCTAGATAAGACTCTATT
This sequence comes from uncultured Saprospiraceae bacterium, assembly GCA_937974625.1. GTDB lineage: Bacteria > Bacteroidota > Bacteroidia > Chitinophagales > Saprospiraceae > JAFMDF01. Next base: position 3,369 of record CALJVJ010000370.1, on the reverse strand, counting down.
TTCAAGACTATATCGAATAATTTCATTGACAGTTTGATTGGTTTGTTCTGTTTTTTCTAAATTATTAACATGATTTCCCGCCCAAATAGCGCCTGTTTTTTCGGCTTCCTCAGCAGTATTATTTCGCTCAATAGCAAAAGAGCCAGAATAGATTTTATCCGAAATTAGCCCATTGGCTTCAATCACAAAAGGAAATGTTCCTTGGTATTTTCCAACTTGAGTAAATACTTGATTAACAGGCAATAAGCCGTCATTCTGTCGATTAGAGTAGCGGCTATAACAAAAGCCATTGTCCAAAGTAGTGTGAATATCCAATTGACCTTTCAAGGCACTAATAGCCGTTAAAACTTCATTTCCAGTAGTCGTGAAACTACCTGAGCTACGAACATCCGAAAAAGACCCTGCGGTCATGCGCGAAATATTGGTGTAGAAATAGGCATTACCAATATAATTTTGATTACCAATCCAATGATATTGCCAATTTTGGTCTTGGTAGTCAAAGACATGAACCGGAATTATTTGTTCCCCCATTTGCTGAATAATACCATCGAGCCAAAGATTCACAGTTTCAAAATCTCGGTATTGGTCGGTATTAGAAACAAAAAGTAGGGAAGCATTAGTCGGACTTTTTTTGGTGAAATCAACTCCATCGAAGAAAAGACCTGGCAAATCGCTATAAGCCTGAAGGGTAGTAGCAGAAATAGAATTGATGGCCGCGCGTAAATTTTCATCAGTAGCGGCGACCCATTCTTCTTGGTAAAGAGGCATGACAGGATTAGAAGTAATGATGTTAAAAGAATCCGTGTCCGAAAGATTTCGTTGAAGAAGGGATAAAGTTTCTTTTAATAAGGCTTCAGAATCAGTACGGCTATTACCAGAAACATAATCCAACAGGACAGCCAATTTAGTTGGATTTTCTTGATTAACTGCAAATACTTCGGATGGTAAAAAAGCGAGTTGATAAAAGTTTTCATCGTTTTGCTCAAATTTGTTGAGGTAAACGCCTTCCTTTAAAGGCGAGTCGAGCGCAAAATCCAGGCTATTGAGGTTTTTCATAGGAACTTCTGTCAATAAAGATTTCCCCAAAGTTGGGTGCATGAATGCTTCAAAAGAAGAAGGTACTTGCAAAAATTGAGGATTTGACCAGTCATCCCCTAAAAAAGCTTGTACTTGAATATATTCTAAAGGCACCCTAGATGTTTTTAATAATTGAATGGGCAAATTGACAGATATATTTTCAGCAGAAAAATCTGCGGGCATTAAATAGGTGACTTTCACCCGTCTAGTAGAATCAGCTTCCATTGGAAAAATACGAAGTTGGTATTGCGTCGCACTTTGTTTATATAATATAGAAGGGTCTTGATTTCTACCTACAATATCTTCATATATATTGGCAGCAGTCCATCTATCTAAAATTTCAGCTTGAATAATATCTTCTCCAATCCACAACCAGGAATCATGGACAATAGCACCTTCAGGCAAATTAAAATCTAAAATAGTCTCAAGATTTAAACCAGCTTCTTCTTCAAAATAGGATTGCCGAGCGGAAACAGTTAAGTACATACCAATTTCCATATAAACACCTCGAGGATGAATAGTGAATTCAGCACTTTCTATAGTACCTTGGTCTCTATTCCATTGTTGTTGGGGGTCTAATACAGTAATGTAGTCGTACGCTTGAAGGGAAGAAAAGGGGAGTACCCCTAATAGGAGTATAAGGGTAATTAATTTGTTGGTCATAACGGATAGTTTTAATTTGATAGTTAAAAGTCTTGTTATTCGTGAAAAAGACGAATGAGGTCCAAGTAATTATATAGACAGTAAAAAGTAAGCTTTTGGTTGGTCAATGTATCCAAATTATTGATTTTCAGGAAGAAATGCTATTTGTAATAGTTTAAGTAGGTATTAAAAATAGCACAATGACGTAAGGAGGGCAAATTTATAACAACGATAGGGTTAGTCTTCTTATATAGGCTGGAAAGAGAAGGAGTTCGACTATTTCATAGAATTGATGAAGTAAAGAGATAAAAGATGCCTCAAAAGAGAGTAGTTAAATATGGCGGCGAAATAATTTTCATATTTATTTATAATACAAAAAAAATAAATATTTTAAATATGATATGTATTAAAAGCTGATTAATAATTTGTTTTGATGGTAGTTTATTGTTGTAAAAAGACCTTCAAAAATAAAGAGTAGAAAATATGAACAATATCTAATGTAAGAAAGGAGAAAAAGCTTTTTTGGTATGGTTTTTACAATAATGTTAAGAGAAATACATAATTATAGATTGCTTTAGAAAGATTGATTAGTAATTTTTTTTATTTGAAAAAAGGATATTTAATTAATAATCAATCAACTTACACACAACACCTATTTTTAGAGCAACTTATAAGTTATTATTTTAAATATATTTAAAATACCTATTTTTAGGTAGACAAAATATAAAAGATTCGCTTAATTTTGTAGCTGAAACTAACACACACTCTACCTTTAAGTGAAGTCCAAATTTTACAAAAGCTAGTCCTAGCAAAGGACATTTTCTTGAGTTTTAAAGCTGGTTCTGCCAGTTGAGGATTGGATTAATAAATAGTATCCAATCAAATCCCATATCAACAAATTATAGATAAGAATTATACGAACTTACAACTTACAACCAAAATTAATACACAATCTCATGAAAAGAATTTCTACAAAAACTGATTTTACAAATTGTTATAGGATACTAAAATCCTCTCCCCAATTTAATCTACAAAGCAATACCAACCGTTTTAATTCTAATGGTAATTAAGGAACAACACCTTCCTATATAGATATCCTTCATGATGGAGTATGGTTTTAGAGATGAATAGGCCTATGAAGAGACTATTGTTCGGAAGCATTACCTGTATTTGACTACTTACCTGTTTAACGGCTAATGTACTATAATGTATGTTAGAACTGCAATGACTGCTTACAGTCAAAATCTACCTGTATTAAAAAATAAGAATCTACTAGCATATAAATAAGACTATTTAACAATATATATTCTGCTGTTTTTAGCGCAAATCAATATCTATTTAGAGGATACATACATCTCTAATAGCTGAACGATTATTGCTCTACAGTAGACTCAATACGGCTTTTTATCCAAATTTATTAATCATATTTTATTAACCAAAATTTGCTAATCTCATGAAAAAAATGAGTTTTACTAATTCTATGTGGACTTCTCTATTAGGGAGAGCTTCTGTCCTAGCAATGTTTGTGTTCTGCTTTGCAGGCATACAGACAGCTAATGCGCAGGTAACAGCTGCCTTCGATAGTAAGAAGAACACTTGTACAGTTGAGACGTTAAAGTCCTGTAATGGGTCAGTAACAGACAAAAGTAC
>CALJVJ010000369.1 GCA_937974625.1 uncultured Saprospiraceae bacterium | reverse complement strand
ATGGTTAATTCACTGGCTCCTGTCATAATATCTGTAAATCGACTGAACCATAGCCCTTCCAAGCTTAGGAGATGACCTGCATGTTCTTGGATGGACCAATCATCGTCTTGGAAGGTGATTAAGAATTCATCAGAAAATTGTAATACTTTCTTTTCTAGCCTAATGGGAGTACCTGCTAATCTTTCTATTATTGATGGCAATTGCCCATTATCTGTAATCTGTGGAAATGTTCTATCAAACCAAGGAGTGGGTTTCATCTTAATTTACGTTTTCTGTTTTTTTACTATGATAAGAAAATGCTAAACGTATTTTGTGATAGGCTATTTCTTCTTTTAAGTATTCATAAATATCTTTCATTGTAAACGGAGGTTTCATGGCTTCTATGGCTTCAGATATCCGCTCATATTCTTCTTCTGTGAAATATTTGAACAAATCAATAGGCTCTCCCTTTTCAAATAAATAAGAAATGTGAGCATAAATAGTTACTGGATTTAGTTCGCGTTTTGCTGCTATCTCTTCCACAGATAATCCTTGTTTGTATAATTCGTAAGTCAAAATGTAAGTTGACCCTTGGATTTTTTCTCCTTCTGCAGTTTTGGTTTTAATGTATTCAATAATTTTATCCATGAAGAAATTTCCATAGAGTTGTAGTTTCCGCTCACCGACCCCTGAAATTTCCATCAAGTCTGCATCAATGGTTGGTCTTTTAGCAGCCATTTCTTCTAAAGTAGCATCTGAGAAAATAACGTATGGCGGTACTCCGCGTTGTTGTGCCAATTCCCGTCTTTGTACGCGTAATATTTCAAACAATTCATCTCTGACTCTTTCTCTTTTTGGTTTAGCTTTTGCCTTGGCTTTCGCTTGTTCTTTTCTGTTTTCAGCTACTTGCGGACGAACTAATTCTACCTTTTTTTTATTAAATAAGACTTCTTGACTCAAGGAGGTTAACCGCAATACATTCTTCGCATCATAAGCGACTTCTAAAAAACCTAGATTGATAAGTTGCATCATAAAAAACTGCCAATCTCGTTGGCTAGCATCTCTTCCAGCCCCATAAGTTTTGATGTTTTGATACCCTCTTTCAAAAATTTCTCTTTTACCTGAGCCTCTTAAAATATCAATTAATAAGGAACTTCCAACGCTTTGTTTGAGTCGATAGACCGCCGATAATGCCTTTTGAGCGATGACCGTCCCATCAAAATATTGAGGCGGATTTTTACAGACATCACAATTGCCACAATCTTTTTCGAAAGGTTCGCTAAAGTAGTTTAGTAGGATTTTTCGACGACAAGACATGGATTCTGCATACTGCTGCATACGTTCCAATTTTGCCAACTTTAAATTCTCTTGAGAACTATCATTGTTGGTTAGGATGGTCCTCAAGGTCATCACATCCGCATAGGAATAAAAGAGTAGGGTAGCGGCATTGGTGCCATCTCGACCTGCTCGACCTATTTCTTGATAAAAGCTTTCTATATTTTTTGGTAAATTGTAATGAATCACCCACCTGACATTGGACTTATCGATACCCATTCCAAAAGCTACGGTTGCACAGACGATTTCTACATTATCATTGATAAAGTCTTCTTGCACTTTAGAGCGCTGATTGGCAGGTAAACCTGCATGGTATGCCTCTGCACTTAAGCCTTTCATTTGGAGTTTGTCGGCTAAATTCTCTGTGTTTTTTCGACTTAAACAATAAATAATCCCAGACTGGTTCTCTCTTTTTTTAATAAATTGTAAAATTTGTTCAAACTTTTTCTGCCCGGGTTTTACATCTAAACTCAAATTTGGACGGTCAAAAGAAGCCACAAATACCTTAGGTTGATGCATGCCCAATTGAGCCGAAATATCCTTTCGAGTGGCTTTGTCCGCCGTTGCCGTCAAGGCGATAATAGGAGTTGCTGGGAAGTGCCGTTTGATAAATTTTAATTGGGTGTATTCTGGCCTAAAATCGTGCCCCCAGGCAGATATACAATGCGCCTCATCAACAGCGAATAAGGCAATTTGAATTCGTTTTAATAAGGATAAAAAATTGGGGGAAACTATTTTTTCTGGAGAAACATAAATTAAGTCAATATTTAAGTTGAAAATATCATCTTCTACCGTTCGTTGTTCCGCCGAACTTAGCGAACTATTTAGAAAAGATGCTTTGATACCATTTGCTCTTAAGCTTTCTACTTGGTCTTTCATTAAAGAAATCAAAGGAGAAACTACTACTGCAATCCCATCCATGGTTACCGCTGGAATTTGGTAACAAATAGACTTTCCGCCTCCTGTTGGCATCAATACCAAGGTGTCGTTTAAATCATATACGGATTGGACAATATCTGCTTGCATGGGGCGGAAATTGTCATATCCAAAATATTTTTTTAGTGCAGCTTTTGCCTTCTCAATATTCATATTTTGTAGTTGTGAGTGGTTAGTTGTAAGCGGTCAGTGGTGAGTTTGAATTTAACTCCCTTCACCATACGTAACAACTTAAAACTCATAGTAGGCGATTTTTTTTACTCCTTGTCTTATTAACTTATAAGTACATTTCTTCGTTTGAAAAAAAGATTTAAATTAATCCTATATTGTTATTCTACTGATTACTTATCATTCATAATTTATCACTCATCACTCATCACTAGACGGTTCCACGATTTCTTACTCTCCAAATGGACATCAATAACCGAATAGGTAAAATCACTGCTGTTATGATACTTCCAACACCAAATAGGAGCATTTCAGCGGTAATATATTTTCTCATAGTTTCCTGTTCTGGAATAGACATTTTAGCTAAGAAGTTCTCGACTCCTTTTTCATCCAAAAAAGTTTGGAAAAAATTTAGCTCATTGACTAAGAAAAATAGCAAAATGGGTGTAATGGTTATGAGTGCAATTTTAATTTTTTCCCAATTGGCCAGAAAGGAAAATTTTAATAAAAAAATCAGTCTGGTAAAGGTAATAAAAACAACTATAAAAAGAATGTTGGCAAAGTAGAATGGATAGTTGTCTGGCACTTTAGAATAAATAGGGTAGAGCACCCCCAAAACAATAATGGCAGTTATTATCCACCAAAGTATTTCTAACTTTAAGAATAGTGATTGTTGCTTATTGTCCATTTCAATATTGTAGTCTGATGTTTTAAAGACCCCAAAAGTACAGTTAAATTGGTTGTATTAAGGAACTACTTTGACTTTAAAATTTAAATTTTTGGAAAAAATGACAACTAGATAGGAAATGAATGGAAATAAAAAAATTGCCATGCAAAAATGCACAGCAATCCAAATCTGATATTGTATGAAAATAATTCTTCTTGTCTGATTTTGGTTACAACAAAATTAAGGAAACCTATTTCATTAGGTTTGTGTTATTTTGACAAATATTGATGCTAAATTAACTTTTGTTGAACGGTTTGTTCAAATTTATGTTAAAATAGAATCTAAACCAACTTTACTATTATTTTTTGCTCAAATAATTTTTCATGAAGGCTTCTTTAGAGAAAATTGCTCCAATTTTTGGTAGCTCCTTTAATGTTAGAAAATTTACAAACCCTAATACTTGTAAAAATCCTCATTGGCATTTTCATCCTGAATATGAGATTGTTTATATTTCTAATGGTAAAGGTAAAAGGCATATTGGCAACCATATCTCTCATTATGAAGATGGAGATTTAATATTTTTAGGACCTAAT
>CALJVJ010000368.1 GCA_937974625.1 uncultured Saprospiraceae bacterium | reverse complement strand
TTTATAAACAGCTCTGCTGGTTAGAAAAAGTAGACTAAAGTTAGATGTAAAAACCAATTTTTTTTTCATCAGCACTAAAAGACAAAGGTAGGAAAAGAAATAGCTTTTTGGTAATGGGGAATTTGAGGATATTCTGATTTTAGCTGGAGGTTTAATTATTATATTCTAAAAAAATTCTGTGAGGATAATATTGAAAAATTAATAATAACTTAGCTAGCTTTTTTATTTCAAGCCAAATTATTCTTAATTATTTCTTTTAATCTTTCAGGTTTAATGGGCGGATTTTCCATATGTAACATTGCATGACAATTTGGACAAACTGGAATCAAATCTTTAATCGGATTAACTTCATAAATACTTCCAACTTTATGGATTGGTGTTAAATGGTGTACATGAATATACCCTGCGCCTATTTCTCCATATTTTTCCTGAAAATTAAATTCACATACTTGACAAATTGCTTTGTAGTGTTTAATACATTTACTTCGAGCTTTTGAATTTCTTTCGTAACTGTTAACGATAATCGTTCTTTTTATTCCTTCTATAAATATCCTTGAGTCATTATGAGACAACTCATCTGGATATTGAATATCACCTGTAAAATTTATAATTTCTAATGCTTCAACTAATTCAGGTTTTAACTTCCATAAAAATAACTTATCACTATCCCTACCAGTAAAAAACAAATCCCAATATTTGTACTTTCTTCTATTTCTTTGCGTAAAATCTATATCATAACTCTTTGCAATCCTTTTAGCATACCAACCTATTGAAGAATTTACTGGAGCTGAAGTATTTTTTCCTTTAAATCCAAGAATTTTTCCAATCTGACTTGAAGAGAGTTCCTTATTATCATTTTCAAATAACACTTTTAATATTCTAATATTATGGTCTTTGGTTATGTTAGTATTTTGTAGAATTTCTACCCATTTCGACTTACTTAGTTCTGATGCCATCTTCTATTTATTATATGTTATAATTTTACAATGTGATTTTTTAACATCATTCAATTTAAAATCAAAAAATTAAACTACAAAATTAATATATAAAAATTACCTAACATTATGTATTGAATTCGATGGCAAATAAATAAACCCGCCAGTTAGCTTCAAAAAACAAATAGTTACCCTAAGCCGACAATCTTTTTATTACCATTGGACGTTATAGCAATACTTCCTGCTTTATTGTTACTTTGTATAGCAAAAGCAAATTACCAATTAGATAAAAAGACTTATGAAAAACTTTTGGTTAATTATTCTACTCCTCTCTTTCCTTGCTTGCAATAAGGAAACCACCAAATTAGTCCCAGATTTAGCGGATGATTTAGCAACTTATGTGGAAACAAACCCTGAATTTAGGTTAGTTACGGATTCCTTAATCGCTTGCGCAGTGGGTGGACAAACGCAGTTTTTGACAGATACCCCTATTTCTATCCTTTTCTACCCAGAAGGAAATGCTATGGAATTTCACTATTTTGAAACAGAGAATATTAACGTTGACCCTGAGGAGTTGGCCAATTATCAACGAATCGAATTGCCTGACGAGCCTATGCTAAATGGTTATATGCACCGTTTCAAGCGGACGGCGCTCAATGAAAATACTTGGTGTCGGGTCTCTTTTGTAAAAAATGGAAATTTGCATATTTCTAATCCCATCAGAATCAAATACGATGATTTACCGACAGAATATAACACTGAAGTATTGACCATTGACCAACAAACGCCTTTATCGCCTATTTTTCAATGGGAAGATGGGCGCATCAATGAAAATCAAATCTATTTTCAAATCGTGCATGATGAAAATGATAATTTGATTTCTGGAACCTACACTTTTGACCAACACTTTCAATTCTATGATTTATCCAATGTGGTTTTAAATGTGAGTCCAACTTCACCAACCCCTTCTTTAGCAGCAGGCCAAAAATATTCGTTTGTGCTATTAGGGGTAAGTATTGATAGTTGGGTCAATTTGATTGTGGAAGGGGAATTTGAGACAAAATAACTTATCCATTATAAACATATTAGAGCTTCCAGAACCTGCCCGACTAAGCATTCGAGCTTGGAGTTCTGGAAGCTCTTTCTTCACTCCAAAACAGGCTTCAAATTATCCAACTTATTACGATTTGACTTCGCATCATCATCTTTAGTGTAGTGTGGATGTTCCTTCAATAAATCGGCTGCAATGTAAAATCCTTCCTTATCTGCAATATTTGCTCGTACTGCTTTTACCCATTCTGGTTTGATAGCCCCTGCTCTATTATCGAAAGTATTTCGGACATAGGTCAATACTGCTGCCACTTCCTCATCATCCATCAATCCTTCAAAAGGGGTCATTGGCACTATACCGGGATAGTCCCGATTCATGACCGTCATTGGCCCATAAATGCCTTTTAAGGTCAATTTTATTAAACGTTCGGCATCTTCTCGCACCCATTTAGATTGTTTCAGCGGTGGATAACCTGCTGCTGCCAATCCTTGTCCATGCTCTTGATGACAGGTTCCACAGTACGCTTCTCTTTCGTATAACTCTTTTCCTTTGACAAATAAGGCTTTTTCTTCTCCTTCTAAATGGGTTCTTATTTCCGTATTTTCCTTCTTTAAATTTTCTCCATTCAAATGAGCTACGGCCGTCTTGTGGGCGTGTACCATCCATTCATCCAATTCCTGTTTTCCTGCTTCATTGACTATTCTCAAACCTGCTTCCTTATCCAACCAAGAGGCTGCTACCAATGCTTCTAACCTTACTCGTCCATGTGGGTCCTGCGCCGCTTCGAATAACAAATCTGTTTGATTATCAATCTGATGCCCTGCATAGCGCAAAACTTTGACTGCCGCCGTTCTTGCTCTAAAATCTTTGGATTTTAATACTTTTTCTAATAAACTTTTATCAATCTTATTTAAACTCCACGTCACCCATAAGGCTTCTAAAAGCTGATGCTCATAAGCAGCATCATTGTCAAAATTTTCATCATTCTCCCCTAACTTGGTCACCCAAGTCTGTAGTTTAGTTAATACTTCGTCCGCATTTCTTGCCCTTAATTCTCTTCTAGTTCGATAACGGGTTCGATATTCTGGCAATTTTAAATTATCTAATAATTCGTCAATACTTGCATCTACTATTTTAGCAGGTTCAACCAAAGGTCGAGCAGGATAAGTGATTCGATACACCCGACCATGCACATGGTCTCGTAGTGGGTCTCTTGCATTATGCTGCATATGCCCAATCAACACATTATGCCAGTCAATAAAATAAAGCGAACCATCTGGTGCAAACTCCATATCTACGGGACGGAAATTGGTATCTGAACCTTGTATTAAATCTTGGCGAAATTGGAACTTATACCCTGTCCCATCATCAATCACTTGATGTTGTTTCATGCCCAAAAATCCAATGTCGTTGTTGATTAATAAATCACCTTGTACTTCCTCTGGGAAATGGCGACTAGACACAAATTCCAAACCAGAAGTTGGTCGAACTTTATGTTCTTCTTGCACTAAATCAAAGGATTTATGGGTTGCTTTTCCATATCTCGGCTTCACGGAACCCGGCATCATCCATCGTACTGCTGGACCAGAGGTCTCTGCAAAAATATTCTGCCCCCATCGGTCAAAAGCTATCCCCCAAGGATTTGGAATCGCTAACTGTGCCGTTCGTTCTAAATGTCTTCGTTGTGGACTAAAGCGATAAAATCCACCATTAGTTGCTCTCACTGTACCATAGGAAGTTTCTACATTGGTATGCAAGAACACCCCCTCTCCCATGTATAATGCCCCTGATGGGTCTGCACAAAATGCGGAAATCACATGGTGGGTATCGTGGTCATCAAACCCACTCATAATGATTTCTTTTTTATCTGCTTTGTCATCTCCATCTGTATCTGTCAGTAAAACTAAATTCGTGCCTTGAGAAACATAAACTCCTTCTGGCGCAAATTCAAAACCAACTGGAATATGCAAATTATCTGCCCAGACTATTTGCTTATCTGCTTTATTATCGCCGTCCGTATCTTCCAAAATAATCAACTTATCATTGGGCTTGGCATCTCCAGGTTTATAGTGCGGATAAGTCGGCATCACGGCTACCCATAGCCGCCCTTTATTATCAAAAGAAATTTGGACTGGATTGGCTAAATCTGGGAACTCTTTTTCGCTGGCAAATAACGCTACTTTATATCCTTCTGCTGTTTTAAGCTTATCCAAAGCATCTTGCCCATACAAATATTTGTTCTCTCCTCTACCGTAATCTCCTGGTTTATAATTGGTTGCAACAGGCGCTAATGGATGGGTGTTGGCGTCGGCTGCTGCCAAATCCATTTTTTCGCCTTTCGCCGCTTTCCATATGGCTTGGTCCCTGACTGCGGTCATTTCCCATTTTTTCTTTATTTCATCTGGATAATTATCTGGGCCAAAAGGATTATACCTTCTACCGAAAACATGTACGCCATTGGGGCTTTTAAAGTCATCATGCCAGAACCAGTTTTTTTCCTTTACTGCTGCTTGCACCAATTTTTTATGCGAGGAATTGGCCTTTCCACCAAATATTTTAGTTGCCAATAAATCAGCTAATTTTTGATAGCCTGCATCATTTAATTGCGACCCATCACTGGTTAATTGCTTGCCTGAAGCAAACCATTTTTTGGATGGATTAAAGGCATCTACAAACGGAATATTTCGTTTGTCGGCTATTTCTTTTATCGCATCTGCATACATTTTTAAATTGGCGTTTTCTTTCTCGCCGTTTGGCAAATCATATTTATCGGATAAATCCTGAAAAGCGATAGGGGAAACCAATACCAACTCAGGTGCCGATTCGCCATTATATTCCTGTATCATCGTATGCTGGATAAAGGCGTCTAATTCTCCTTTAAAATTCTCCAATCCTGCTGCGCCTTCAAAAGATTCACTGTACCCAAAAAAGGCTAAAATTTTATCGGCTTTTAGTTTGGTTAGCCATTGGTCGGGTGTTTCAAAATGCCCTTGACTATTGGAAAAATTGGCTAATTCTGTTTGGAATTTTTCTGCCCCCGGGAAAGCCCATGGAGAAAAACGACCAGAATGAGGGCGAAAGCCTGGGGTGTTTCCACCATCGCCCATATTTCTGATAAACAATTGATTATCAGGATAACGCAAATGCATTTCCGTTTCAAAATGTCCAAAATTCAACATTCGAGAACAGAGATTGTTGCCTATTAAAACAATGTGGTCGTCTTTTTCAACTGTTAAAATGGGCGCTTCTGCTGTTTGACATTGCCAAAAAGTCAAAGTCAAAAAACTAATAAATAAAATAGAAATTAAATTGGATGAGTTAGTTTTGCGTTTTAATAACATAAGAGTGATTGGTTTTTAGTTAGTAGGCTAAATGTACAGAAAAAATGTAATTTATCCCTTCCTTGTAGTTAAAAAGACATAATTTTTACAACTTTCTCTAATAAACCCTTTTGATTCATTGTTAGTAATAATAAATTGGATAATCAATCATTCTCCGACTGTAAGTAACGACTAAAGAATAACTTCCGCATTTGTGGCTGTCAAATTTAAAATTATACTGCGTTAAAAAGCCTCGTCGATGCTAGGCATCGCCTACGTTTTTCGCCTTGTCTAATTTCAAATTTCCCTAGCCAAAATGGGGAACTTATTTTTCACTCGTTACTAAAAATTAAAAAACCAAAAATAGAATTATGAAAAATTGGAAATCACTACAACTGCTACTGCTTGTAATTCTTACAGTTGCCTGTTTAAACACTAGTTGTAAAGAAGACCGTAAAGTTGATGAAGCCGTAAGTTATGAGGTGGACGTGGATATCGTTTCTCCTGCTAATAATGCACAAATGGTAGTTGATGAAGCTTTTAATGTAGAGGTGGATTATACTCGAGCGGAAAATACCATCCACAATATTAAAGTAGAAATTGTGGATAACAATGGGAACCAAATCCAAAAATTGGTAGAAAGACATGCCCATGTGGCGAATGAATTTACCTTCAAAGCGGAGAACATCAAAATTGACCAAGCTGGAACTTATCTAATTCGCGCTTCTACTACAGATTTGGAGGATGGTGCTGGTGAAGGGCAAGATGATAGTGAAAATAATTTAGTAGAGCATACCATTATTATTCAATAAACTTTGTTTCTTTGAAAACTATTACTATTCAAACTATATTTTTCTTTAAAGCCTTGCTGTTTTTATAAATAGCAAGGCTTTTTCTTAGCCAGGAAGCCATCCGACATACACTTCTTTAAAATTAGTTTCTAATAACTTCGCGTTTTCATTCTGCTCATTTTCAAAAAAGACGTCCTTTAATTTCACATTTACTTCATAAGTCGTTTCCCAAGGATTTACAGAAATGCTATCTCTCGTAATTTGAATACTCACCTCTCCTGAAAGAGCAGACCAGGTGGAAATAACTGTTCCTTGGTCATTCGCTACGTCATCACAAGCATACTGACCTATTTCTCCGTCGAATTGAAGCACTTCCACCGTAATAGCTTCGTTGGATATATCAAATTCCTGTTCGGTTAAATCTAAATTTAGTGCATCTCGGTCAGCTTGAACATAAAGATGTAAATGCTCCTCAGCTAATTCTTTATACACATAAAAGTTGCCGCAACCACTAGCCGCTTCTTCAAAGCTGAAGCTTCTTTGAGGTGGCAGAACACAACAATTTTTTGGTTCGCAGCTATAAAATATGGAAAGTAGACAAAGTAAGCCGATTAGATTTCTCATTAATTTTTTATTAGATTAAAAATAAAGAGAGGGTGTTGCTAGTAGAGACGGTCAAATCTTACCTAATGGTTGGGTGGGCTATTTTAATCGCTTAACCGTTCCATTTTCTAACTCAAAAACTACTCCAAAACCAAATTGTTCGTCAAATGCATTGGCTAAAGGAATCCCCTGCAAATGGCATAGAAATGCACGGATTACACCTGAATGATTCACTAAAAATACTTGGTCCGCCTCCATTTCTAATACTTCCTCATATAAGGCGGTCACACGGTCATAAACCGATTGAAAAGATTCTCCCCCAGGGCAGGGTGTATGCACAAAATTATCCTTCCATTTGATTAAAGTCTCTTTGCCAAAAGACCGCCATGGCTTCATTTCCCATTCGCCAAAACTTATTTCGGTTAGTCGTTTTTCAATGGTTATCGGATGGTCTTTGGCAATAAATTGGGCCAACTTATGACAGCGTTGTAATGGACTTGAAAGGATTTTTGTCCGCTCATTAATGGCAGGTAAAACTGCTTTGACGGCTGCTGCTTCTTCAGGAAAGGTTTCGAATACATCTAGGTCTGTGCCTCCATAGCAAATGCCTTTATCAATATCGGGTTTAGTGTGTCGAATTAAATAAATTTTCATATCGTTAATTTAGCACAAAGTTAATGCTAAATATTCGTTCTCCCACATCACAACCTTCAATTTCCAATCCATGCTTTTTGGATAAACTCAAAACCTTTTGATAACCGACTATCACTGCTTTTTCAAAATCTTCGCCTAAGGTTTTTATTGGGATTGCCTTTTTTATACGACAATCCGTATCTAATAAAAATTTGATTTGTACTTCTCCTTCTATGGCTTCTTCTATTCCCCTTGCTGGATAATCAATGTTTACGGTTGGTAAATAGGGTGGTAATTTGTGTTGTTTGTCCCAATCATATCTTTTGACAAC
>CALJVJ010000367.1 GCA_937974625.1 uncultured Saprospiraceae bacterium | reverse complement strand
CTAGCAAGGTGGATAAATTGCCCTATTATGAAGATGCTACTTTTACCCCTCATTGGTTAGCAGCGGATGATACCCAATTAAAGCAGTTTCATCAGATTCCTTCTTTTAAGTTAGTCAATCAAAATGGGCAGACCATTACTGAAAATACTTTTAAAGATAAGGTTTATGTGGTCGATTTTTTCTTTACGACCTGTCCTGGCATCTGCCTTAATATGACAGCTAGTATGGGCGATTTACAATCCGAAATCAAAGATTTGGACGATGTTTTATTATTGTCTCATTCCGTTTTACCTCGCTATGATACGGTAGCTATCTTAAAAAAATACGCCATGGAAAATGGGGTGCTAGATGATAAATGGCATTTGGCGACAGGAGATAGAGACCATATTTATGATTTGGGTAGAAATGCTTATTTTGTTGAAGAAGACTTAGGTTTAGAAAAAGAACCTGATGATTTTTTACACACAGAGAATTTTGTTTTAGTTGATAAGAATCGGCACATTAGAGGAATTTACAATGGCTTAAATAAAGTGGCTATCAAACAATTACTCACAGATATAAAAATTTTGTTAGGTAAGGATTAGAGCATTAAATCAACCAATTATTGTAAAAATTCTCAATGAGTACTTATTTACTAGTGTACATTTTGAATTTTTGAGGTGCCGACTTGCGAAGTTTTCAAAACTTAATAAGTCTAATTATAACAAAATCAAGTACTTAGACTTCCCAAGTCTTAAAGACTTTTTAAGTCACTTGGCAAATGTATAATAGTCTAAAGTACTCACCAATTATAATATCAATCTATTTAAAATCAATAAGTTATGAAAAAGTGGTTTTTAAGTTTAGCATTATTCTTAAGTGCATGGAGCGTTCAAGCTCACCAAACAGAAATTTCTAGCACCATGCTAGTACAGCAAGATAATAATACGTGGGTACTTCAAATCAGGTCTGCCTTAACGGCCTTTGACCAGACCATACAAGCAAATTACCCAAAATATAAAAGTGCTGAAGAATTTCAAGCCTTAGTTTTAGAACACATTAAAAAGAACCTAGAAATAACTTTTAATGAAAAAGATAAGGTAACACTACAAAATGGAATGGTCAAATTAGGCCATGAATCAAGTGTGGTTTTTGAAGTGACTGGCGTTCCTGAAAATATCGAATCTGTTTTTGTAAAAAATAGCAGTTTTAGTACGATAAATCGCAATCAAAGTGCGCTTATTCTGCTAAAGAAAGGCTTTGCGAAAAAACAATTTATCCTAAATAAAAAGAACGATTATAGCTTGCATTTGAAAGCAGCTAATAATGAATTCACACCAATGGATTTATCCATTGCAAATGCAGAAATGGCTATAACTAATTATACTTATGTAGGTGCCTTATTGGGGTTATTTGGTTTAATCGTTATCGGTTTTTTATGGAGGAGACGGAACCATCAAGCGTTACAATCTAGCCACTAATAAACTTTGGTCATTAAGGAGAGCATAAAAAACCGTGGGGCACTATCAAATAGATAGGTGTTTATTTCTTATCAAGAATCCCTAAAATCATTATGTTTATTGTAGTTTTATGAGACAAAGTAGAGGTATAAAAAACCAATTGCCCCATGGTTTTTTATGCTCTCCACCTCTACCCTATCTGCACTCAAAAAGGCGGCAACAAATAGGGTTTATGACAAGGAATTAATCCATCATTCAGACCGAGGTTTTCAGTATTTATCTAGGACCTACACCACATTTTTGAAAAAACATAAAATCAGAATTAGTGTAACGCAAGATGGGAGTCCTTACGATAATGCTGTTGCAGAAAGAATTAATGGTTTTTAAAAGATTGATATACAAAGTCATGTCATTAATATCGTAGTGATTCTGTGCTTTTACTTTAACGTACAAGTTTTTTCCAGTTTGGTAAGTGTCTCCATGTCTTTCGTTGTCGTACCAGTAGTTTTTGTTAAAGTTACCGCCGTCTGCAGCTGCAGTAAAAGAAAAAGCGATTAAAGCGATAAGTACGATGAAGATTGTTTTTAAATTTTTCATGATTATTTTTTTTCTGGCAACGAAAAAAAAGCCATTCTGACCAGTAGCCAGAACAGCCTTTTTTTGCCGTTAATTATTCAAAACTATTTCTCTTAAAACATATCAATAATTTCATACAAATCAAATGCAGTTCCGTTATCATCGCTATACCTTACTTTCATCGTTGCAAAATCCAATCGGATATTGACGCCTCTTCCTTCATCTCTTAAACTGATGGACATTGCATCTTTTGCTACTTGTTCAAAGTTATGTTGTACATCAGAATTGAAGGAATATTCATACCACTTGATGTCTGTCTCTTGTACAAAAGCGCCGATGCCGTCTGTTGAACCAAGGGCTGCGAATTCTATATTACTATAGTCTACAGCCGCTGCAGGTTGCGCTCCATCATAGGTTACAGATACGATTTGGTCTAGGCGAATGCTTGAAGCGATAGTAACACCATGGGTACTCGTTTCTGTTATGGTTACGGTATTATTTACTAAATCAAACTCGAATGTTTGAGTTGTTTCCATTGTACCATCAACTAATGTTCTTTCAATCGTGATACTCGTTTCATCTTTAGCTACTTCTACATAAGGTACAGCAAAGTGTGGTGGTTCTAATCCATCAATCCATTGGTCAAGTATTTTTACAAAACTGGCCTCCGTAGTAGTGATGCCCGTTACATTATCTGTAATTGATGCTGAAGGAGGGTTCGCAGATACGGCGCTACAATTCATCGTCAAGTTATAATGTCCAGAGATACCCTTCTTGTAAGCGTCTACTGCTACGATGTATAAACCAGGATTTAAGTCCGTTAAAGTTAACTTCTCGTCTTTTGCGCCACCATTGACACTCATGCCTTTGGTGTCGATGATTTGGTAATGGCTATTCAAAGCAAACACAAACAAATCTAAATCTACTGCCATTTCTGACAAAACAATATCATAAGTCATAATAGCCTCTGGTGTAGCTTCGACCTTGAAAAAGAAATATTCATCTTCTCCATCGAAAGGCGCTCCTAGGGCATCTACATTATCAGGATAAATTCGGTAGTCTAAAGAGTTGCCTTGTCCTTTAGTACAACCGTCGTAGTCCATACCACAACCAATTTCTTTGTATCCTCTATTCCGTCCTTGAGCACTTTCCTTAAATGTAGCAGCGGAAGCTTGTGTTCGTATATTTTCGAAAATCATATTGATGCCTTCCGCAGGTAAGTTTCTATCTGTGTTAGCTTCGGTGGAAACGGCAGTAGTCGTAGTTTGATTAAGTTCTTGTAGGCCGTCCTTTTCACATGAAGTTAAAGCGAATAAGGCGAAGATGATAGCTGCGAATATTATATTTAAATTTTTCATGATATTTATTTTTTAAAGTTTAAAGGAATTTTTAATTATCAACTAATTTACCTTTAATCGCAGCTATTGGAAAAGGTGACCCTGTTTTGAAAAAGTTTTTTTATTTTTTTGAAAATTGATGTTTTACACCTCCTAACCAAGTCACTCTAATCCCAAATTATTTCCCAATGGGCTAGTACCTCATAAGTATAACCCACGCTTATCAAGTTTTAAGGATAGACCCTCAAACACTAAAGCAATACAATTTTACCCATATAAAATATTTCTACTCCGTCCTAAAAAAAAGAACTCGTCACAAAAAAAGTCCTTTTGACAAAAAACGGCGATACAATCCGCTTATCTTTGAATTGTCTTTTATCGCTGGGGGGTAGATAAAAGACATTAGGGAGCAAGCTTCGGTTTGGTCCCTTTTTTTTTGGGTTTGAATATCCATTTTAGAAGATTACCTTTACAACTTTATAAAATTAATATCCATCAATGAAAACAGGAAGAGTGAAATTTTTTAGTGTGGAGAAAGGTTACGGTTTCATTACAGTTGACAAAGGTGAGGGGGACGTATATGTATCTATCCATGAGGTAAAAGACACAATAAAAGAACGAGATAGAGTTTCTTTTGAAATTGTGGAGGAAAATAGAGAGAAAAAAGCTGTAAACGTTAAGCGGACTGATTAAAAAAGCCAGCCACCTATCAGAGCAGTTGGCTAAAAATTACTTATACCTGTAGGTAGACGGGCATATTTCTTCTTCCCTACCCTCTTTATCAATATAGGGAAAAGCAAAAACAGCAAGGCGACCTAAAATCACCTTACCATTTGTATTTTGATGTGTTATTGATTCTGCTAAACCATCACCTACTTCTCCTTCCAAACCACATCCTGGAATTGAGTAGAGCCATGAGCAAAATAAAATTTTCAAACACATCGGCTGTGGCTTTCGTTGATTTGAATAATACTACTCTCCTTGTATCAATGGATTGTCTGTCAATTGGCAAATATTTAGACCGTCTTCCATTTTTTGGTGGGTATGCTCGTAGCTAGTTTTTTTACAAAAAATAAAAATTGGAGTCGTAGCCGTTAAATCATTTGGCACCACGACTCCTTGTTTGTTAATTGTTAAATACAGTAAAACTTTACTTAGAAATGCCAAGCGATACTTTGAAATGAAAATATCGCTTACCATTAAACGTTGTTGCATGCTAGTTGATTTTTGCAAATCGCCTAACTGCATTCCACGAATCTCCTTTAATAGTTAAAATATATTGTCCAGTTCCTAAATCATGAATCGGAAAAATATTTCCGCTCGTTTTTAACGTTTTTACAATCATTCCTAAGCTATTAAAAATAGTAATTTCACTATTTTGTAAATCTAAATTTTCGGTTAATAATCTAATTTCTTGTTGAACAGGATTGGGGGCAATGACTAACTTTTGGTCACTATTGAAGTTGTCAGTGCTAGTCATCACGGTATTGATATTCCATGTAATGTCCACATCTGTTCCACCTTCATCAAAACCAGAAGTGGCCGATTTAATGTCTGGTTGGTGTTTTAAGACAATGCGTAAGGTACCAGTAGCAGATTCTGCTGTTACCGTAAAATTAGTACTCAGCCCAACGGGTAAACCATTGCTATCTTGGTCATTATAATTGACGGCATCGGTTCGATTATCGATGTTTCCGTCACCCATTGGGTCGGTGAAAATATCACCCGTCCAAGCGAATAGGAATAAATGGTCTTCATCCTCTTCTTTAATTTCTTCCGTAATATCTTCCCCTTCTATGGTGTTTTCTAAAGTAATGGCCATTTCATAAGTTTTATCTTGCGCCAAACTAATATCTTCTACTACTAAATCTTGAGGACCTGGACCATCGGGGTCGGAGGCTATGGCGGTAATAGTCGCTCCACCATCAACTCTTGTAAAAGTCAAGGTAATTTTATCAATCACTTCCTCTTCATTTTCGCATTCTGGTGCAGCGGCATCATCTACAACGGTTATGTTCCAAGTGATGTCGACATCTGTTCCGCCTACCTCAAAACCAGAAGTGGCAGATTTTACATCGGGTTGGTGTTTTAATACCACTCTAAATGCGCCAGTTACATTACCTTCTGCGGTACAAGCTGTTGTCCAATTAGTCGATAAGCCAATAGGTAAACCATTGCTGTCTTGGTCATTATAATCAACAGGGTCCGTTCGATTGTCGATATTTCCGTCACCGTCTGGTGAGTCAAATAATTCTTCTCCGAAAGCAAAAAGGAATAAATGGTCTTCATCTTCTTCCATAATCTCTTCGGTGATGTCTTCGCCTTCAATGGTATTTTCTAAAGTGATAGACAATTGATAGTCTGTGCTTTCATTTAAAGCGACATCTTCAACGGTTAAATCTAAAGGGCCTGGACCATCAGGGTCAGAGGCTATGGCTACGATTGAAGTGCCACCAGCAGTTGGTGTAAAAGTTAAAGTCACTTTGTCAATTATTTCCTCTTCGTTTTCACATTCTGGTGCAGCGGCATCATTGGCAACGTTAATGGTCCAATTCAGGTCAAAAGCGTTAGTTCCATCCAAAATAGTTGAGGTGCTTGCCTTGTCTCCATTAAAGGCATTTAACCAAAGTCTAAAATTTCCACTTGCGGCATCGCCTTCCACACAACTACTGATCCAATTGGTTGATAATCCTACGGGCAAGTTGTTACTATCCGTATCTGTATAACTTACATTTCCAGTAAATAAGCCTTCCGCAGCCTCGAAGAAAAATTGAAAATTATCGAGATTATTCGATACTTCATTCGTTATATCGGTATCACCATTATTCAAGGTTATTGATAGTGCATAATTGGTGCTTTCTGTAAGGTTAATCGGCCCATCAACGGTTAAGCCATTACCTGTGTCCGTAGCACTTGCCGTAACTGCTGGCCCATTCGCAGGCGTAAATTCAAGCGTAATTTTGGTAATCGTACTTAATTGGGCTTGCGCCAAATGAGTACTAAAAAGTACGAGTAGAAGGGTAAAAAATCGTTTCATAAAAATCAGTTTTACTAAAAAATGAAAAAGGTCAATTCTTAAGAATAGGTTTAAATTTAAATATTGTTGAAAATCAAGCTTTTATGCGTTTGTTAAAATTTTGGTTTAATTGTGAGCTTGTAATCAGCTGCAATACCAAGCATACAAACTCACCATCATTTCAATCTTTCACGAAAAGCAAGTTTTATATTAGACAAATCAGCAGTAAAATATCTGGTACGCTATTTCTAGGAACAGTTTATTAGCATGAGTGCTGCTAGTGCTTTCGTTCAAAAAAAATCAACGGTAATTCGTAACCGACATTCATTTTACTGGTTCAAAACATATTGATTTTCAATTATTTACGAATCAGCCAATTAAAATTGACGATTACATTTGACGCATCAAAATTTTTGAAATAGAGTACTAGACGAGGATATTTAGAAGTCAGAGGCTAGGCAGTCTACGGCTGTCAAAAGCAACACATTGTCAACGTCTTAAGGCTGACTTCTTAAAATGTCCAGTAAATAAGAATGGGTAAAGAAAAATTAAGCAAAAATGGGTGGATGAAAGACGTCTTTAAAATATCCGTCATTCGGTGGAAAAAAGTTGGTGAAATTAATTGTTGGAAAGGAAGAGAACGATATTGAAGTTAAATATAAATTAGGGGTTAGGTATTGTTGTAAATCTTGAAACTCAATTTTTGTGGGTGAAGGCAATTGATTTTGACTATTGTTATCTGAGGATAACTGTAAAATGGATAAGCAGTCAGTTGGATTTGGATGTGAATGTTCTAAGTCGGTCTCACAAAAAGTGTGGGTATGCTCGACTACGTAATGGATAAGCGAGACGCCATTCCAAAAGATGGGAAACGATAATAAACAAAGTAATGATATGACTGATAATAACTTCACTTTACAAATGTAATAAAATTTTTATTTATAATGCAATAATGTTGCATTTAAATAGTCTGTTATTATTTTTAAAATTCCTAAAATTGGTAAGTTAAGCCCACTTGAAAATTTCGCCCAACTCCATTCGTAAAATAACGTTGTCGGTCGGTATAGCTTCGATAACTTGTATTGAATAAATTTTTCACCCCAAATTGAAAGTCTACCTGTTTCCAAGTAGCTGAAACAAAAATATTTGCTAATAAATAACCATCGGGTGGAGGTATAATATCAAAGTCTTTAGCATTTCCTGTAAATCGGTTAATATCTAATTGAAAGGCATTGATAAATTCATCAAAACCCAAAATGCGAGGATGCTGAAACTGCTCGAAAGTATAATTAACGTTAGCTAAGATTTTTAGGCTATTTAGTCCTTTTATTGTTGGTTGAGCCGATAATTGGTATTGTAGATTAGCGGGCGGTTGTTCCACAAAAAAATCGTCATTGCTAATTTGTTTGGCCCATAAATAACTGCCTTTTAGTTGCGAACTTAAAAATTGGTTGTGTTCCCATTCTGCAGAGGCATCCAAACCCCAAAATAAGGCATTTGCTTGGTCGGTGATGTAATAGATAAATACACCTCTCGGTGTTCGAGTAATGCCTCCTGGCGAAGTCATAATAAAGTTTTCCACGTAATTAATATACCCTGTAAATTCGGCGCGAAATTTATTTTCCTCAATTTCGTAAGTGTTTATCCATTTATAACCAACTTCAGGGGCAACTGGGCGGTCTTCTTCGTCTAAAATTCCCTCTGTCGTCACCACAAAATCAAAGCGGTCATCAATGGTATACCGCCATAAGCCATATTCTAAAAAGAAAGAATGTTGTCCAAAACGGTACAATTCAGCTACGTTAGGTGCGCGCCAAGCCGTACCAAAATTAGACCGAAAAGTATGGTGGTTGGGTAAATGAGTTTTGAAACCGATGGTAGAACTAAAGTTCTGGAAAGACAGGTCATTGCGATAAATTGTATTATCAGGTTCTCGCCCTACAATAGCGGAATTTAGGTAATCGTAACGAACCCCTAATTCTAATAGGCTTTCCTTCCATTCGTACGTTTCAATAAGATAAATCCCTAGTCGATTTTGGTCATAATTAGGAATAAAGGGAACGGTATTCGTGCCAGGATTATTGTCATTTTTCTGTAAGAGACCTTGAACGCCTATTTTTCCAGTAAAAGGTCCGATTTGGGGATGAAACCAATTTAAATCTAAACTATGAGTACGTAATTCTAAATCAATATTCGGGGCATCACCACGGCGTAACCCAAATTCTTTTCTTTGGTTAATCTGGTAGCCATATTGAAAGTCAAAGGATTGTCGTTCTCCAATGTATTTTCCATTTAACTTAAACAAATCGTGACTCACGTCTTGGCGAGGTTGATTGATTTGGTAGGAGAAAGTGTCTGTAAATAAAGGGACATCACTTTCTAAAGCCCGCTCCACATCCTCCAAGTTGCCAAAAGTTGACCCTAATAAAATACCAATATTTTGTTCAATATGACTATAATAGCCCTCGATATCTACTTCTGGGCTAGGGTGGATTCTAAACCGTCCAGCATAACTTATATCCTCTTTTCCTGTATTCGTCAATTGATAGGTGGGGGCATGCAAATCGCCCTGTTTGGTATAGGCGGCATTCGCTGCCAGACTTAACCATTTGAATCCTTTTTCCAAACCAATACTAGTCTCTCCTGAGCGGCCATTAGATTTTCCTAAAAGACTTATGTTTCCTTTGAAAGGGCTAGACATTTCTAATTTGGAAGGATTCACTAAAATAACACCACCGAGGGCATCAGGCCCAAAACGAACCGTAGCTGCCCCTTTGACCACTTCAATTTCGTTAGATAAAGAAGGGTCAATTTCAGGCGCATGGTCTCCTCCCCAATTTTGAAACTCATGACGGATACCATTATTGATAACTAAAACCCGATTGCTATGAAGTCCGTGAATAATAGGTTTGGAGATATTTTGCCCCGTATTCAACATACCGACTCCTGTAAATTGACTGGTTATTTCTCCCAAAGATTCACTTTTGACACTTTTTAAGACCTCACTAGAAAGTTTGGTACTACTCACGGATTGCAAGTCTGATTCGCTTTTTTTGGCCTCTACAGTAATTCCTTCTAAATTGTATTTTTCCTCTGCCAAATAAATTTCCATTTCAGGATGATGAAAATCGTGGTGATGCTGAAAATCTTTGTAGCCTATTCTGGAAAAAACTAAATCGTATTCTTTCTCACAAACATTTTCTATGGAGAAGAAGCCAATATCATCAGAATTAGTGCCAATGCCAGCACCATTAATTTGAATCGTTACAAAAGATAGCGGTTCTTTGGTCACTAAATCGAAAACTCTTCCTTCAATTTTAAAATCACAATCTTCTATTGTTTGCCCTTTTACGGTCAATACGCCAATGTATAAAAGGCAAATAATAAATGTGATTTTAAGATTCAAAATATCAAACAATAAATTAAGAAATAAAAGAGTTTATTTTTTGTCAAAACAAACTTATATGCAACGATGTTGCAAAACTAACATTATTTAAAGATATTTGGGACTCCACAAATCATTTTTTTTTATAATATACATCGATTAATCAAGAATCAGTACAAATATTATAAATATAATAAGGTCTAGTGGCTTAGTACCAACTGAAAATCGGAAAAAAGTATATAAAACCAATCAAGTAGTAATAGATGCTAAGTTTTAGGCTCTTCTAATAGATGACTTCTTGAGAGATAAAGCGCCATTTATCGACTTAAAAGAGTGCCAATTATTGTATTAACTTACAACTGATTTTACGAAAATAAAAGAAACGATACGTCAAACTTTAAGCAGTTTTCCTATCCTTGCAATTACTAAGTTTAGTTTAACATTCGTTTAAACTCTTTACGGTAGGCGGAAGGACTTTTGCCTGTTATCTGTCGAAAAGAACGGCTAAAATGAGAAAAATTATTATACCCACAAATAAAACTAATTTCAGAAATAGAATGAGGTGTTTCTACTAGTAATTTGCAAGCATGAATGATTCGATATTCATTAACAAGTTGCGTAAACGTTTTTCCTGCTGACAGTTTTTTAAAAAAGCGGCAAAAACTTGGAACAGTCATATTCACTTTTTCTGCCATTTCCTCTAGGGAAATATGTCTTTGAAAATGTTGACGAACATGACCATATATAATATTTGCTCGATCATTATCCTGTTGCTGAACTTCAAAAACAAACCCTTCCGCGTTCAATAAATGATACTCTTCTGAAAAAGCTAAATCAAGTAAGACTTGAAGGAATTTAAGCAAACGTTCTGGTGGATTATTGTCTGGCAATTGCTCTAATCTTCTTCCAATTTCTTCTTTTGTTTGTCCAAAAAAAGAGATGCCTGAATTAGCTCTTTTAAATAATTGTCGAACAATTTGCATTTCCGGCACTTGAAGAAAATCACTTCCCAAAAAATCTTCCCGCATTTGTATAACGGTCTCTGCGCTATTACCAGTTAGTCGGTCGGTAAATCCATAATGAGGCAAATTGGAACCAATTAAAATCAAATCTCCTCGATTGAAATAAGAAAGGTGGTGTCCAATATGCCGTTTTCCCGTTCCACCATTAACATAAACCAGTTCCAATTCAGGATGAAAATGCCAAAAGGGCTGATGACTTTGTCCCTCTCCTACTGTTTCAACATATTTTTTCACAAAAATGGAACTACCAAATTCAGGGCTAATTTTTTCTAATGCAGGTTTTAATATTCTACTCATAGTACTTTTGTTGATAGTAAAAGTATGGATTTTGAGTTAAACATAAATGACCTCATTTGCCCACAACATACACTAAATTAACCTTAATGTTGAGTATTCTATCATTGTGCGTTAAAATAGTATACATATTAGAAAATTACAGAAAAGTATCCAGCCTTCTTCTCCTCTATCTTTGTGGTATTATTAGTTTAATTTTTTTAATTAACCTTATTAAAACTGTTAATCATGAAATTATTATCAAAGTGCTTTTTTGCCTTAGTTTTTATGAGCTGCTCCTTATTCTTGAAAGCAGGTGTTGAACCAGAAGTTAGTATCCGAAGTCAAAGAGGGCAATCTTTTAGTTTACATCTAAAAAATATGAATAAAGAAACTTTTGATATACAATTAAAAGACCAATTTGGTATTGTACTAATCAATAAAAAAGTGGAGGACCAAGATGATTACTTACAGTTCTATAACTTGAAAAAATTACCAACTGGAAATTACACCATGAGGATAGAAAGTGAGCGTAAAATTACTTTTCAACCTATCCATGTCAACCATGAAAAAAAATCTATTGAAATGAGTACTAAAAAAGAAATCTATAAACCAACTTTAAAGTTTGAGTATCCTAATTTAGATTTAAATATGTTGCACTTTGAAGAAGGTGCTGTTGGTATAAAAATTAGGAATAAAATAGGGAGCCCTTTGTATGAAGATGAATTCTTTACAACAGGTAGTATTGGGAAACGATTTATAGTAACTACTTTCCCCGCAGAAGATTATATATTTGAAATTAGGACTAAAAACTATACTTATGAACAAACATTCTCAATCAGCCAAGATAATAAAATCCAAAA
Organism: uncultured Saprospiraceae bacterium; assembly: GCA_937974625.1. Lineage (GTDB taxonomy): Bacteria > Bacteroidota > Bacteroidia > Chitinophagales > Saprospiraceae > JAFMDF01. Next base: position 25,359 of record CALJVJ010000367.1, on the reverse strand, counting down.
AGCCAATCTCTAATAAAATGAGTAAATAAGAATTTTAGTTTCATCAATAATTCAATGATTTTAATGAGTGTTCTGGATAAGAACGCTCATTTTTTTTATACTGATGCCTTTTTTAGGAAATATAATCGGCGGTGGTCCTCCTACTGATGGTGGAGGCCCTCTTGAAAGCAGCGACAATCCAGGTGAGATAATTAATTCTGATTCAGCAGATATCACTATTGTAGTACAGGCAGACCATACAAGCAAAGTATCCAAAATATAATGGTCAAATTAGGCCATGAATCAAGTGTGGTTTTTGAAGCATATTGCCTTGAATAGTGTGGTATTTGATGCGCATCTGCCAGTTAGTCCTAAAAAACTAAAATTTAAAACTATAAGAAACATATGGGATTGGGTCTAATCCCAAATTATTACTTACCAATTTAAAAGTATTTTGTGGCTGAAAAAATTGCAATTCAGCAGAAAAAGGATTCGCTTTACCATAAACATTATACACCCCAATATTCCATGTTTGATGATACCCCTTTGCCGTTATTTTTGTTCTTAGATAAGCTAAATCTAATCGATGGATTGGTTCCAAACGAAAATTATTGATACCTGTATTTGCAGGTAAAGGAATCCCTTCTATACTAGGAAAAACAACGGATGGTAATGTGTACCAATGGCCTGTTGCATAAATCCAAACTAAACTTAATTGACGTTTTTTTTGCTTCTTAAGCTTGAAAGAATGAGTCATCGTAAAATTGATGGAATGCCGACGGTCATATTGGTAGGGGAAAAAAGTGTTATTCGCCAAGCCATCAAATTTTCTTTCACTTTTGGAATAGGTATAACTTGCCCAGCCCTGAGTAGTCCCACTTACTTTAGCGAGTAGTAGTTCTAATCCATATCCCCTACCTTTACCACTTAAGGTACTTTTTTCCCATTTTTTTAGGCTACTCAAAATGTCCTCTCCAACTTTAAGTCGGCGTAGATGATTCATTGTTTTATAATAAGCACTTAATTTTAAAGACCATTTTGGGTGAAACAAAGATTGAAAACTAATAGCAGCTTGTTTGGAAGTAGATGGACGTCCATCTTTAGTAGCAATCACCCACCTAATATTGTTGGATTCTAAACTGGTGTTATCCAGTAGATGAGTAGACTGCATCATTTCTGAATACGAAAAGGAGAGGTTACTATTTTTAGTAGTAGAATAAATAAGTTCTAATCTAGGTTGTGGATACCATCGGGTTTTATTTTGAACCTTATACATTGCCAATCGCAATCCAGGATAAATGGAAAAATTTGGAGTTATTTGGAATTTATCTTCTGCATAAATCATCCATTTTTGCGCATTGACACCCTCACTAAGAATTTTGTATGGATTGGATTGTCCTTGAATGATTCTATTTCCATCAATTTCCCCAGAATTATTTTGGGTATAAAATAGTCCACTACCCCATCGAAGGTGATGTCGAGCATTACTGAAACTAAAATCCGTTTTTAATCCAGTTTCTTTAATAAAGGATTGATAAGATAATTCCGTTTCATCTTGTTGATCATTATCAAATGCAATAACATAATGAGCATCAAAATTAAAAACAGAATGAAAAAGTGTGGTATTCACAAATACTTTTTTACCTAAAGTTCGATTCCAGCGCAATGAAAAAGCAGTATTCCCCCAACTTAGTTGAGATTCCTCTTTAAAAATTAATTTTAAGGAATCATTATCTGCTTTTTCTTCAAAATAGTCCTTTCCAGTATAGAAACTAAAATAAAATCGGTCTTTCTCAGATAGTTTAAAATTAGCTTTAGCTGTAAGGTCATAAATATTCGCGTTGGGGTCTGCATTAAGTGCCTTTAATGGGATATCTAACCAAGTACGTCGAGCAGATAAAATAAAAGAACTTTTGTCCTTTTTAATCGGACCTTCTAGATGAGTTGTAAAAGTATATAAACCCATAGATAGCCCTCCGTGAATTTTTTCTTTGTTCCCATCTTTTGTACGAATGTCAATAATTGAGGATAATCTACCTCCATATCTCGCAGGAAACCCAGCCACATAAGTTTTTGCACTCTGCACTATTTCACCATCAAAAATCGAAATAAATCCCCAAAGATGATTAACATTATATAAAGGGATATCATCTAACATAATTAAATTCTGGTCCAATGCCCCCCCTCTTATGTACAAATTATTTCCTGCTAATCCACCTGCCACGACACCTGGTAATAATTGTAGGTATTTAAACACATCTTTTTCCCCTAATAGGGTAGGTAATCCTTTAGCTTTCTCAACATCTATTTTTTCTCCATTAGCAGGCATAGTTCCAAGAATAGAAGTTGTTTCCTTATCTCCATAAATATTATCAATGACTATAACTTCAGCTAAATCACTTCCTTCTGTCATCAAAATATCTTTTTCGATATCTTTATAAAGCGCAATCGTATCTGTCCGTTCTTCATAACCAATATATCTACTTTTAAGTAGGTATATACCCTCTGGTAAGGATAAACTATAAAAACCATATTGGTTGCTGCTACAACCTCTGTAGTAACTAGTTTCAAAAACGTTCGCCTCTATTAGGGCTTCCTTACTTTTTGCATCCTGAATAAATCCAGAAATAGAGTGATAAGGAATAGTTGGTCTATAAATAATCAGGAAATTATTATTGGTTTTGAATTCAATATTGGTGTCTTGGAATAGTTTTTCTAAAACCTGCTTTAATGGACTATTAAAAACTTCTAAATTAAATTCTTTTGCGGTAGGTATACGGTTTTTATCGTAGGTGAATTTTGCAGCTGTTTGAGTTGAAATTTGTTCAAAAATTTCAACTAATGCCTTGTTTTTTATAGAAAGCGTAACTGGTTTTTCCAAGATGGATTGAGCAGCCATCCCATTTGTCATTATTAAAAATAAAACAAGGGTTAATGTTGGTTTCATAAATCTTTTTACTGTTCCAATCCACAACTATTTTTAAGTACCTCAATAACTGTACTTAATGCTTCTTTTTCGAAATTGGCTTCTAACAAACATTCTTTGTTGTTCTTAATATCGATATTAAGCGGGCCATAATATTTAGTTAATTGGTCAATAACTTCACTAACTGGTTTAGTTCCGTCAAATTCAAATACGCCATTTTGCCAAGAACGATAATTGATATCTTTATTGATGGTTTCTATCAAATTTCCTTCTGTATAGGTCCCCTTTTCTCCTTTAGTCAACTCGATTCCATTTTGCGTATCGTTTTTAGGGGACAAACTCACTTTTCCTGTGTTTACAACTACATTTGTTTCTTGATTGGAACTTCGCACATTAAAGGAAGTCCCTAATACTTTAATATTGGTAGCTCCTGCTTCAATAATAAATGGTTTGTTTTTATTTTCTGCAACTTCAAAAAAAGCTTCTCCAATTAATTTTACCAATCGATTATTTCCTTCAAATGTTTTAGGATAATCTAGTTTTGCGTCTTTATACAACCAAACTTTTGTTCCATCATTCAGTACGATTGGCGCTTTAGGGTCTGTTTGGTTGAAATAGAAATAAAGACCTGTCAACGCAATAATAAGTGGCAAAAGAACAGCAGCAATTCGCCTGAAAAAGTTAATGGAAATTATTCGATTAGAATTTATTTTAGGGGTAGTCGCTTTTTCTTTTAGGGCTGCTAAGTCTGCTTCAACATCAAGCTTTTCTAATAGTTTAGCATCTGGAACTGCAGCCCATATTTTTTGAAAATCCTTATATTCCCTCTCATTTTCAGTTGAAAGATTTATCCATTTTTGAAATTGAGATACCTCTGCTTTGGAGGCAGTGCCTTCCAGCATTTTAATCATTAAATTCTCATGTAGATTATCTTTTTCCATAATTTACTTAACTTTCATAAGCTAAGGAACCAATAGTACACAAACAGTTAAATAGCACTATCTTACCTTAATGACAAAGCTCAATTAAAATACACGTAGCCTATTTTTAAAAAAATAAAAATAATTAATAATTCTTTTGGTAATTTGGCCCTTAATTGCTTTAAAGCATAACTTATTTGTGCCTCTACTGTGCGAATAGACAAGCCTAATTCTGTTGCAATTTCTTTATTTTTTTTGCCTTCCAACCTATTCATTTTAAAAATAAGTTGACAACGAGGAGGCAAATTTTCTATTAATTTTTTAAGGGCCTCTACCAACTGTTCGTAAGCAACGGGGTCATTATCCATAATTGCTTGGTCTGTTTTAGCAAAAGCAGCCTCAGAATGTCGAACATGTGTTTTTTCTTTATTAAGGTAAGTTAAAGCAGTATTTCGCACCGCACGCAACAAATAGGCTTTAAAAGATATTTCAATTTGTAAAGTATCTTTTTTCTCAAAGATTTTTAAAAATACTTGTTGTGCAATATCCTTAGCTGCAAACTCATTTTTGACAAATGTGTTAGCAAATAAAACAGCTACTGGATAGTAGGTTCTAAACAGTTTATCAAAATCTTGTATGGGTGATTTTTGGTCTGGCATTAATGCAAATGTAATTTTTTTTTGGACTTTATAGTGGTCTCGGACTATTTTTTGACTCTATCTATTAGAATTGTTAAAATAGTATTTTAATTAAAATTTTAATATCAACTATTGAATGCGAATAAATTTCTTTTTAGCCCTAAGCTTTTTTTTTGTAGTATTATCTTGTGAAAAGGACATACCATTTCCGGAAGTAAGCACTCCCCCAGTATTAGTCGCTAATGCCCTTATAACACCCGATTCTATTTGGCAAATAAACCTCAGCAAAAGTATGCCAATTGACAGCTCCATCAATTTTGAAACAGTAGTAACTGGAACGGTAACTATAGAAAATTTGACAACAAATCAATTAATTCAACTAGCTCATCGAGGAAATGGTATTTATTCCGCCAATTCATTTTTACCAGAGCAAGGCCACATGTATCAGTTATCTGCGCAAGCGCCTAATTTTCTTACTATTACGGCTACAAGTGCTATACCAAAGGCATTTTCCGTTCAATATTTGAAAGGTGAAAAATCGTTTTTTAAAAAAGAAGCAAATTATTTATTGGATTTAGCAATTAAAGATAATGAGGAGGAAGCAAATTTTTATTTAATAGAAGCTCAGTACTTATTAGAAAATCAAAACCATAGTATTCTAGAAAATGCTACCGTATTTTCTTTTGATTCCAATAGCAGTAATGAATCCATAGTAGCCGACCATTCTAATTTTAAAAGAAGTTTTTTAACGGATGAAAACTTTAATGGTCAAAATTATACCACTCAAATTGGTGCAACTAGCGCTCTTTTAGAAAATCTTTCACCAGAAGACCACCTAACAGCTATCATATCCGTCAAGTCTATTACCCAAGATGGGTATGAATACTATAAATCTTTAACAAGATTTGAAAATTTGGAGGAAGGAATATTTACAGAACCATTAAGTGTATTTTCAAAGATTGAAAATGGTTATGGAATTTTTGCTGGATACACAGAACAACGATTGGAAATTATTTTACAATGATTTTTATCGGTCAGGCTTTCTACTTTTATGAACCTCAAACTATTTTAATTAGAACAATTTTACAAGGCAAATTCCGATATTTTTTTGAGCAACTTTAAAACAGCGTTTAAAAGAATTTTTAAAAAATTAAAAAAAAATTAGCATTCGACTACGTGTAAAATCTTTCTCTTTAGTCTTATAAGCGAACCTAGAATTTGGTAACTACTGCAGAAAACTCTTTATAAGTCAACAGTACTTATGACTGTCAACATTTTGCATAAATACTAAATAAATTAATCACCTAAAATCAATAATTATGAATTTTTCAAAATTTTTATTAGCTGCAATTTTTGCAACATTCCTATTTTCTTGTGACACCGAATTATCTATCAATTCTGTCAATGTAGATATCTTAAATAAAGATAATGAAGTATCAGAGGGAGAAAAGCTAAGAGTTGAGTTTAAAGTTAGAGATAGTGAAGGAATTGATTATGTACTAATTGAAATTCCAGTTTTAAATGCTGAATCCAAAATAGAAGATTATTCCGATAAGAATAAGTGGGAATTCGAGGAGCATTTTTTAGTAGAAAATGTGGATGTAACAGGGGAATATGAGGTATTTATTACAGTCTTGGATAAATCGGGAAATCAATATTTAGAAACAAAGGAATTCACTATAAAATAAATATACAAGAGAAGGTTAACCACTTTTTTCTAGAGTCACTAGTTCTCTAAAAACCAACTATTATGAAGAATCTAACTTTAATTGGGTTAATAATATTAGCCATAACAGCTAATCTACTAGCACAAAAGAAATCATCAAACCCACAGGTAAGCATTTCTGTTTTTAATGAAAATTTTGGATTAAATGCATTGCCAGATGGAAATCCATTACATTTTGGAGGTGCTATTTCGTTTGAATTTACACGAAAAAAAAATGGGGTTTATAGCGCAGCTAATAGTTTTGAATTAGGATACTTGAAACATGCCCCCATCTTTCAGGCAGCCTACTTAGCATGGAAACCAAAATATCAATGGCAGTTCAATAATGGACTCCAATTACATACCCTATTAGGCTTGGGTTACCTGCATGCTTTACCTACTCAAACCACCTATGAACAAGAAGATGGTTTATATACTGCAAAAAAGAATACAGGAAAGCCTGGAGGTCTCGCTTCTTTCGGAGCAGGATTAGGTTATCAACTCATTAAAAATGATAGCCAATCGCTTACTATTTTTTGTCGTCAAGAATGGATGTTAATTGCCCCTTTTAACATCAATAATTTACTTCCATTTAGTGCAAATTCACTGATTAGTCTCGGGGTTTCTGTTCAATTAAATTAGCGTACTTAAAGTTGTTTAATTAATGGATAGCATCTTTTTCCAAAAACATAAATAAAAAGATATGAAAATCAGAAGTTTTTTGCTTTTAATAGGTATCACACTCAGTTGGACTGCTTGTGTAAAAGAACCAATAAGTGTTTCCAAAACGAATTACAATTGTACTAATAGTATAGAAAACACCCACCCAAATAGTGATTTATATCAAGCATTTATCCAAGGTAAAGTAGCCGAAGGTATTCCAGGAATCACCATGCTAATTGAGTCACCTGAAGGGATTTGGGCAGGTGCTGCTGGTTATGCGGATATAGCAAGTCAAATACCAATGGAAGTTTGCAATATCAGTAGAATAGGAAGTATCACTAAAACATTCACGAGTACGCTAATTCTCCAACTTCATGCACAAGGCTTGCTTCAATTGGACGATGTTGTTAGTAAATATTTGTCTGAAGAAATGGTCACCAAAATAGCCAATGCTGACAAAGCAACGATTGAACAATTATTGAATCACACAAGTGGTTTAGCCGACTTCTCCGACAATATTCAATATTCAGTTGATATATTTAATAACCCAAAAAGACATTGGACAGCAAAGGATGAATTAAACTACATCTACAATTTACCTGCTAAATTTGAACCGGGAACTAAAAGACAGTATACAAATATAAATTTCGTTTTACTTGGTGTCATTGCGGAAAATATAACAGGAAAAACTGGTGCTGTACTCTATGAGGAACAAATATTTGCTCCACTTGGCATGAATAATACCTACTTTAATCAGGATAATGTAATCCCAACACAAATAGTAAGAGGCTATGGAGATGAAGAAAGTAACCTTACCCTAATCGACCGCACTGAAATGACTTTCGCACATAGCTCTATGGCAGGTGGAATTGTCTCAAATGTTGCTGATTTAAAGACTTATCTAAAGGCAGTAACCAAAGAGGATGGAGGATTATTAAATGCTGATATGGCTGCCCAATTAGCTATTGTCAAAGCAGTTAATGGAGAAGATAAAACAAAGTCAACCAAAGATTTGTTATTTAAAATTAATGGAATAGGATTAGGTTGGTTTAATTTAAAAGGAAATCAATCAAATAGAAATGCGATTGGCCATGGGGGCTCAATGCGAGGATACCAATCATTCATTGCCTATTTTCCAGCATCAGAAACGACGCTTTGCTACCTTATAAATGGCAATGATGGAAAACTAGATGAGTTAGAAGATGAGATGAGAGGTAATGAATTAATGTCCTTATTGTTTGAATAAATTGGAAAAGGCATCAAAGAAAAATTTAAAAAAAAACTTCCACACAAAAATTCCTTTTACCAATTAAATTAAGAAAACCTTAAATGGCTTTGTATCAGATTTACAAAGCCATTTATATAATTGGCATCTTTATTGTTTTAAAGATAGTGTCCTTGTTATTATCTTTCCAGAGAATCATTAAAAAATTTAAGGCTGTTTCCTCCTATTCTATTCAGTGGATTTATTTCTTCCTCCTGCTGGTAATATCCCCTTGTATAATACAGTTCCAATCAAATTCGAGTTATCCATATTAAGGAATGATTTCTTTTAAATTTTATTATTAACTGTATTACAAATCAAGTATTCGAGCGCATTATGTTCGGTCCTCCACATTATTTTATCTCCCGTAACCTCCAATCCATTTTTGGTATATTTTGAAGAATTTTGTAACGCAACAACTATCGCTTTTGGAATTTTCCTAATTAGAAACGCTTTTATAAAAAAAAGCCAGGATAGCAATATCCTAGCTTGAAGCAAAAGTCCTAAATTGGACTATTTATCGATAGTAAAAAAGCTGCCAAAATGATACCAAAATCTACAAATCATTAAAAAATACAAAATCAATAAGAATAAGAACCTCCTGTTGTAATGTATTTTTCAGTTCATACAGATTAACCATCCCCCTCATTTTATAATAAATACCATTCCCTTCTTTATTCTAAAGATAAATTAGGAAGTAGGAAGTAGTAGCAACCTTCCAAACAATCATACGGCAAGAATAGTCTTTACCATACTTTTGTCCCAATCAACTTGATTGGGACTTTTTTGTATCCAGAATTATATTTTTTTTCAAAGTCTAATTATCCTACTCTCCGCTAATAAAGTCATGTCTTAGTATTTTTATCCACTAATTCAGCTGGATTTAATATTTGTGTCATTATTTACAAACCTAAATGTCCAATTCTCAATTTTAGGGTTTAAATAGAGGAAAGTTTGTTAACTTTGAAGCTATCATGGATGGATAAATCTTGAATTACTTTCCTATTTTACAATAAGTCTTACAAATCAATAAAATACAATATGCGAGAAAAAATTTTAACAGAAGAACACTTAATGTTTAAGGAAGCAGTAGAAGCCTTTTTATTAAAAGAAGCAGTTCCATATGCTGAAAAATGGGAAAAAGCAGGAGTTGTAGATAGAGACATTTGGACTAAAGCAGGGCAGATGGGTTTGTTATGCATGGATATGCCTGAGGAGTATGGAGGCATGGGCATTAAGGATTTTCGTTATAATGCAATTGTGACAGAGGCTATGATTAAGCTTGGTGTTAGTGGACCTGGATTTGTTTTACAAAACGATGTCATGGCACCTTATTTTGAAAAATATTTTACCAAAGCTCAGAAAGATAAATGGTTAGCAGGCATCGTTTCTGGTGAAATAATCACGGCAATCGCCATGACCGAACCAGATGCAGGCAGTGATTTAATCGGCACTAGAGCAACAGCTGTTAGAAAAGGAGACCATTATATTTTAAATGGTGCAAAGACTTATATCACTAACGGTATTTTAAGTGACTTGGTAGTCGTAGTCGCAAAAACCGACCCTGCTGCTGGACATAAGGGCGTAAGTTTATTATTGGTAGAAAGAGGCATGGAAGGTTTTGAAAGAGGGAAAAATCTAGAAAAAATTGGTTTAAAAGCGCAGGATACTGCAGAATTATTCTTTCGGGACGTCAAAGTGCCCGTAGAGAATCTTTTAGGAGAAGAAGGCAGAGGATTTTATTATTTGATGCACAATTTACCGCAAGAACGATTGTCTATCGCTGTGGGCAACGTTGCCGCTGCCGAGAAGGCCTTAGAAATAACCTTACAATATGTAAAAGAAAGAACGGCATTCGGCAGACCAATTGGGAAGTTTCAAAACTCTCGTTTCAAAATGGCAGAAATGCAAACAGAGATAACAATTGCTCGAACTTTTGTAGATGAATGTATCCAAGAATTAAACGAAGGCAAATTGTCTAATGAAAAAGCGGCAATGGCTAAATATTGGGTCACAGAGATGAACGGTCGAGTAATGGACCAATGTCTACAACTACACGGAGGTGCAGGTTATATGTGGGAATACCCAATTGCTAAAGCTTATGCCAATGCTCGGATTAGTAGAATCTTTGGTGGCACCAATGAGATTATGCGCGAGATTATTGGAAAGTCTATGGGTTTGTAAGCTTATTATTTTAATAAAAAAGCCCTATCAGGATTTGAAATTCTAATAGGGCTTTTTTATTAGTTTAATTTCCTATTAATTTTTAATCTATCCCCAAATAGCCAATATTTTTTTCCTTCATTATAATGGCTAATTCATCTAAAACCGTTATATCTTCAATTGTTGAAGGTGGATTGAAAGTTTTTTTATCTGCTATTGCCCGCATAATTTTCCTTAAAATTTTTCCTGAACGAGTCTTCGGCAAACGCGCTACTTGAATCGCTCTTTTAAAAGCTGCTACTGGACCAATAGTGGTTCTGACACTTTGAATTAATTCTTTTTCTATAGTACTTTCAAGTTGAGTTACCCCCGCTTTTAAAACAAAGAAACCAACTGGGATTTGTCCCTTTAACTCATCGGCGATACCTACCACTGCACATTCTGCTATGGCTGGATGTCCTGCTACCACTTCTTCCATTTCCGCTGTAGATAATCTATGTCCAGCCACATTAATAATATCATCGATTCGGCCTGTAATAAAAACGTATCCTGCTTCATCAATATAACCACCATCCCCTGAGAAATAATATCCTGAGTAGGCAGACAAATAGCTGGATTTAAAGCGGTCAGTATCCTTCCATAAATTAGGTAAACAACCAGGAGGTAAAGGATATTTGATAACAACTGCGCCTTCTTGGTTGGCAGGTAAAAGCGCTCCGTTTTCATCAACAATTCTAATATCAAATCCACTTACTACCCTACCCGCAGAACCCTCTTTAATCGGCTGCAAACCTAAGCCAGTCATATTAGCAATCATGGGATAACCCGATTCTGTCTGCCACCAATGATCTATCACAGGAACTTCTAATAATGCCTTGCACCAATGAAGAGTAGAAATATCTGTCCGCTCCCCTGCTAAGAATAAATATCTTAAACTGGAAGTATTGTATTTTGATTTTAATTTCCCCTTAGGGTCCTCTTTTCTAATGGCTCTAAAAGCGGTTGGTGCGGTAAAAAACACCTTCACTTGGTATTCTTCGATAATTCGAAAGAAAGTCCCTGCGTCTGGAGTTTTAATGGGTTTTCCTTCAAAAAGTACACTTGGACAACCATAAATTAAGGGACCATAAACAATATATGAATGACCCACAACCCAACCAACATCAGATGCTGCCCAGAAAGTCTCCCCTTTTTTAGCGCCATAAATATCGCTCATACTATAATGCATCGCTACAGCATGCCCACCATTATCACGAACAATTCCTTTAGGTTGACCAGTAGTACCAGAAGTGTAAAGAATATAAAGTGGGTCAGTCGCTTTTACAGGAACATAATTTGCAGGTTTGGCTTTAGATAATAATGCTTCCCAATCGAAATCCCGACCTTTTTGTAGCGTTGCCTTGACAAAAGGTCGTTGATAAACCACACAAGCATCCAATTGATGCGTGGCTTCTTCCATAGCAGCATCTACAATCGGCTTATAAGGAACAATACGTTCAATTTCTTTACCACCACTAGCTACTAACAATACTTTAGGTTTTGCATCATCAATTCTAATAGCCAATTCATGAGCCGCAAATCCACCAAAAACAACAGAATGGATAGCCCCTAATCTTGCACAAGCCAACATCGCAAAAACCGTCTGCGGAATCATTGGCATGTAAATAATAACACAATCGCCTTTTTCTATGCCTAAATGCTTTAAGACACCAGCAAATTTTGCGGTCTCTTCTAGTAAATTCTGATAAGTATATTTACGCTTAGTGTTGGTTACTGGAGAATCATAGATTAAAGCGACTTGGTCTCCTCTACCCGCTTCTACATGTTGGTCTATGGCTAAGTAGCAGGTATTTAATTCGCCACCTTCGTACCATCGATACAGTTCATCCGCATCTTTAGAAAGAATGGTGTCAGGAAATTTAAACCAATCAATAGCTTTAGCCTTTTCTTTCCAAAAAGAAATAGGATGGCTTAGGCTATTTTCGTAATGTTTTTGATAATTCATCTGAAAATTTACATTAAGTTAAGGTTAGAAGATTATCTTTGGCCCAATATAGTCAAAATCTTAATCGAACTTAATAGATGCGTAAATTTACCTTTTTCCTATTTGGGTTATGCTTGTTAGGCTTGCAATTAATCAGTTGTAAATCCGTCAATTATTTGACGAATGTAGAAGCTAATCGATTGGATGTTTCTTCCGAAAGTAATTTAGTTCCTGACCCCGCAATAACTAAACTAATCACTCCTTATAAAATTGAATTAGACAAAGTAATGAATGAGGTTATTGGAGAAACTGCCATTGACTTGAAAAAAGAACGACCTGAATCTACTTTAGGAAATTGGATGGCGGATGCTATTCATCGAAAGGCAGAAGAAAAGCTTGGTGAACCCATTGATTTTGCAATCCAAAATTATGGCGGTATTAGAATTCCTGTCATAAAAAAAGGAGTAATTACCAGAGGGAAAATCTATGAATTAATGCCTTTTGATAATAAGATATTAGTGCTTTATCTCAATAAATCGGAAGTAGAAGAATTAGTGCAGCATATAGTAAGTGCTAGAGGTTGGCCTGTTTCTTATGGTATAAAAATCAATGAATTAACCAAAGAAGATATTTCGATAACAATCAACGAAAAAGCCTTAGAAGAAGGGTTGATTTATAAAGTCGCCTTACCAGATTATATTGCAAATGGCGGTAGTCGTTCCTATTTTTTAAAAGACAAAAAACGGAAAGATTTACAGTACTTTATTCGAGATGCACTGATTCAAGATGTAGTTGACTTTAGGTCAAAAAATGAGGTAATAAACAGCCCTAAAGAAGGTCGTTTTATCATCGTTAAGAAGGAAGAATAATTTTCTACACTCAACATCAATCATTAATTTTCCAATCATGCAAAGAAGAAAATTTATAAAATCAGTAGCTTCGACTTCACTTATAACTAGTTTAGGTGGCTTCCCTTTATCTGCTTTCGCCAAAGAAGATTTAATAAAACTAACCATTTTACATACCAATGATTTGCATAGTCGAATTGAGCCTTTTCCGATGGATGGAAGTAGAAATGAAGGGTTAGGTGGTGCAGCACGAAGGGCCACTTTAATCCAAAAGATTCGTTCTGAGGCAGAACATAGTTTATTATTAGACGCAGGTGATATTTTTCAAGGCACCCCCTATTTCAATTTCTTTTTAGGAGAACTAGAATTTAAGCTAATGTCTGCAATGAAATATGACGCAGCGACCATAGGAAATCATGATTTTGATGCTGGAATCGAAGGCTTAGCCAAACAAATGCCCTTAGCTAATTTTCCATTGTTGAATGCAAATTATGATTTTTCTGATACGGAATTAAATGGAAAAATAAAGCCTTATAAAATTTTCCAAAAAGGAGATTTAAAAATTGGCGTTTTTGGAGTGGGTATTGAATTAGAAGGATTAGTTGCCGCAGAAATGTATAAAAACACTAGATATTTAGACCCTTTGAAAAAAGCCAATCACTATGCTAAAATGCTGAGGAAAGAAGAAAAATGTGATTTGGTAATTTGTTTATCGCACTTAGGGTATAAATACAGAGGAGATAAAATTTCCGATATTGTCTTAGCGCAACAAAGCAAAAATATTGATGTCATTATCGGTGGTCATACCCATACTTTTATGAAATCAGCTGAGACCTATTATAACCTTGACCAAAAAGAGGTGATTGTCAACCAAGTAGGCTGGGCAGGTATGATGCTAGGTCGTTTAGATTTTTATTTTGAGCGAAATCGAAAGGGGAAATGTGTAGGCTGTGGGAATAGTTTGATTAAATAAGGGTAAATTTTCAAAAGAAAAAATAATAAATCCGTCTGACTGTGTGCCATATCGCCAAACAGCGTTCCTTTGTTGACAAAAAACCTTAATAGGTCGTCGTCATATTCTCAGGTACACAAATAATAAAATCAGCCTTCCCAATATGTTCTTTACTTAAATTACCAATATCCTTTTGAGAAACGGTTGTAATAGTCTTGTATTTTAAATTTGGCTTAGCTTGCTGCAAATACCACAAAATCCCTTCATAATTATCAGAATGATAACTACCATTTAAGTGTAAAAAGGTCTTTCCTGATTGAAAATGTTCCAATATAGAATAAGCCATAGTCGCATCTTTAATTGCTTGGGCTTTCGGAAAATTTAAGCTAGAATGAGCCGCATCCCCTCCCATCATGGTCAACATGTTTTTATAACCAGGCAATTCTATATCAAAGGCAATCGGCAAAGGAGCTATCCACTTTTTTTCTTCTGCGGGTAATTCTTCTAAAGCCTCCAATCCTTCTTTAAAAACGATACGAGCGTATTTTCTTGGAATATTGGTAGCTATAACGGATATATAATTTTTCTTAGCAAATTCAACAATTGGTTCGTAATCCGTTTTATAATTATTCCATAATCGGACAAGGCTATCTAAGGCTTTCCTATCAATCTCATCAGTCATATATTGTGTCAAAGCAGCTTGATTGTCTCGCTCAAACATTTCTGCACCAATAATTAATTCATTGGATTGATTTAAATCTTGCGTAACTTCTAATTGTAACCAATGGGCAATTGGATTATTGTGACTCTCTCCGAAAAGAATAATATCTGCTTTATCTAATTGATTAATCATTTTTTTATAGGATACCTTCTTTCCTTTAGCAGAATATAAACGGTAGGCAGGCTTTTTCTGAGCAAATAAAGAAAGGGCAAAAAAAGTAGAAAAAATAAGAAGAAGGGTAAGGATTTTCATAGTTTGTTTATAGGTAATTATTTGTAATAAACGATGAACGATGAGTTGTGAAGAATTCATCGTTCATCATTTATAGTTCATCGTTACTAAGCTCCTAAATCATCTAAAATCTTAGCCAATTTAGTATCTAATTTTTCTTGAACTGTTTCGAATATTTCTTTGCTAGCTAAAGGTTCGTTTACACTACAGTAGAACTTAATTTTTGGCTCTGTACCAGAGGGTCTAGCAGAAATAATACTTCCATCTGCTGTATAAAATTGTAATACATTAGAAGAAGGCAAATCAATTTTTTCTTCTGCTCCGCTAACCATATCTTTAGCGATGCTACTTTTATAGTCTCTTATCATCGTCACTTTAGAACCACCTAAAACTGCTGGTGGATGACTTCTAAAACGTTCCATCATTGCCTTAATCTCTTCTGCACCAGCTTTACCTTCTTTTTTGATAGCTATCAATTTTTCTTTATAAAAACCATATTCTAAATACATGTCAATCATGGCATCATATAAGCTACTTCCTTGGTCTTTATAATAGGCTACCATCTCTGCTAACATCGCACAAGAAACGACAGCATCCTTATCCCTAGCGTGTTCTCCTACTAAATAGCCATAACTTTCTTCCCCACCTGCAATGAATGTTTTTTGTCCTTCTAATCGAGTCATTACTTCTCCAATATACTTAAAACCTGTCAAGGTGTTATAACAATCTACTTTTTTAGCCGCAGCAATTTTATCAATCAAATAGGAAGTAACGATTGTTTTTACTACATATTGATTGCCGTCCAATTTACCAGCTTTTTCCCAAGCAGTTAAAACATACCGAATTAGCAAACATGCTGCTTGATTCCCGTTCAATAAAATAATGTCTCCTTTATCATTTTTAATTGCCATCCCTACCCTATCCGCATCTGGATCTGTTGCCATGACCAGGTCCGCATCTATCTCCTTCGCTTTATTAATAGCCATTTTTAAAGCCTCTTCCTCCTCTGGATTTGGGTAAATAACCGTTGGAAAATTGCCATCCACCACCATTTGTTCTTCCACTAAAGTCACATTTTTAAAGCCAAATAATTCCAAAACTGGTGGGACTAAAACACCACCTGTTCCATGTATTGGTGAAAAAACAATTTTCAAATCAGACTGTCTAGCAATCGCCTCCTTCGAAATAGATAATGCAACTAATTCAGCTAAGAATTTATCGTCCATTTCTTTGCCAATAGATTCTATATTTTCATTTTTAGCTGTAAAATTAATTTGGTCTATACTGTCAATTTTTCTTACTTCTTGTAAAACTAATTTATCTGCTGGTGAAACCAATTGTCCACCATCTTCCCCATAAGCTTTATACCCATTGTACTCTT
The DNA here is from genome assembly GCA_937974625.1 of uncultured Saprospiraceae bacterium. Lineage (GTDB taxonomy): Bacteria > Bacteroidota > Bacteroidia > Chitinophagales > Saprospiraceae > JAFMDF01. Next base: position 8,984 of record CALJVJ010000367.1, on the reverse strand, counting down.
TCGGGTTGTGAGAAGCTGTTAACATGACTCCACTTTGACAGCCAAGTTCTCGAATAGCATAGGATAGCTCTGGTGTAGGTCTTAACCCTTCAAAGAAATAAACGTAAATACCATTAGCTGAAAATACCTCAGCGGTCATTCTGGCAAATTCTTTAGAATTATTTCTACAGTCATGAGCAATTACTACTTTTATCTGTTGGTCAGGATATCGCTTTAATAAATAGTTACTCAAACCTTGAGTAGCCATACCCAATGTGTATTTATTAACCCGATTGGAACCAACGCCCATGATACCTCTTAAACCACCTGTTCCAAATTCCAAATCTTTATAAAAAGCATCTGTCAAATCCGTGACAGCGCCAGTTTCCATCATTTTTTGAATGGTTGACTTGGTATCGGAATCATAGCTACCGTTCAGCCATTTACTTACATTTCTTTTAACAGTTGGGTCTAAATCTAAAACAAGCATGCTTTCAATAAATTAGTGATAAAATATAATAAAATTATTGTTACGAGTAACTACTTAATTTGTGTCGTAAATATAGGGCAATTCAAATACATTGGAAAGGCAATGATTAAGATTCTTGGAAATAAGTACTTAGAAAGATTTAGTTTCTCACTACGACACAAGGAACCAACAGTTTAAAGTATTGAACGCTAATTCGTTGTTTCGTTGAGGCGTTGTGAGAATTATTAATATTAATTGGTCCAATTACTTAACTTATTTATAATTTAAGTGAGTCTAGTATATCGCCACTCATAGACAAGAAAGTAGATTTTGTCTAAAAAGCAGGAGTCATCCTATTATAAATCGAAATTTGTTGGTATACTGCACCACTATTTAAATCAAAACCTACGATGACCTATGCAACTAAAAATTGAAAACCTTTCCAAAACTTATCCAAATGGCACCAAGGCATTGGATGGTGTGAACTTAACAATTGATAAAGGAATGTTTGGATTATTGGGTCCAAATGGTGCGGGAAAATCCACTTTAATGCGGACTTTGGCTACCTTGCAAGAACCAGATAATGGAACAGCAAGCATAGGAGACATAAACATTTTGGCGGACCCAATGGAACTTCGTAAAATTTTGGGCTATTTGCCACAATCTTTTGGCGTATACCCCAAAATGACTGCTAACAAACTACTCCATTATTTTGCTTCCTTAAAGGGTATTTCTTCTAAAAAAGAACGAGATGAAATGGTGGACTATGTTTTGGATATTACCAACCTAACTAAAGTAAAAAATAGAGAAGTTGCTCGATATTCTGGAGGAATGCGACAACGATTTGGCATTGCACAATTACTTTTAAATAAACCTCAACTAATTATAGTAGATGAACCTACAGCGGGATTAGACCCAGCAGAAAGGCATCGGTTTCTTAATGTTTTAAGAGCATTAGGTAAAGATCATATTGTCCTATTTTCTACCCACATTGTTGATGATGTAAAGGACTTGTGTACTGACATGGCAATAATGAATAATGGTCAGATTTTATTAAATGAATCTCCTCAAGAAGCAGTAGGTAAATTGGAAGGAAAAGTTTGGGAAAAAACCATCGACCCAGAAGAACTAGAAAGTTACGAAGGCGCACACCAAGTAATTTCGTCTAACTTTAAACAAAATAATCAATTGAATATCAGAGTATTGAGTGCCAGTCAACCGAGTGAAGGTTTTCAAGCTACTAGTTGTCAATTAGAAGATGTCTATTTTTCTCTTTTGAACAACTTGAACGCTTAGAAGCTTTTTGAATCCATTCGTTTGACAAACAAAACCAATCAAGAAATGATAAAGCATATATTCAAATTCGAACTAGATTATTGGATTAATAGGTGGCAATTTTATTTGTACATTGCAATTGCCTTTGGCTGCGGCTATTTGACGATGATTGCATCGGGAGGTGTTTTTGACGGTAACACAGCGACGACAAGTTCTGCCACATGGATTAATGCTCCAAGTAGTATTCTAGGTCTAATCGCAGGTTTTTCTTCCTTTTTATACTTCTTTTTGCCAGCTATATTTGGCACTGCCATTAGTAAGGATTTTGCTAGTGAGACTCACCAAGTACTTTATTCCTACCCATTTACAAAATTTGATTATTTCTTCGGTAAATTCTCAGCAGCTTTTATAATAGCGATAATTGTTTTTCTATTTGTGGGAATGGGTGTATTTGCAGGCATCTTCACTCCTGGGATGAATCAAGAATTATTGGGTCCTAATAGTTTTATGCCTTATCTAAAAACCTATGGTCTTTATGTTATCCCTAATATTTTAATTTATGGAATCATTATATTTATCGTCGTTAGTGCTACCAGAAATGTTACTTTAGGCTATATAGTAGTTGTCGTTCTCTTATTCCAAGATGTCCTAGCAGAGTCCATTTTTAGCGAAGTAGATGACAAAAGATGGGGAGCCATGTTAGACCCTTTTGGTTTCCGTGCCCATATGTTTTACGCAGAATATTGGACCGTAGAAGAACAAAATGTAAATCCTATTCCAACTGAAGGTTTTGTCTTGTTTAATCGTGCACTTTGGTTAGGTCTTGGCGCGTTATTTCTCAGCTTCTTTTATCGATATTTTAAGCTTTCACAGTCTGCTTTTTCTTTTTTCAAAAAATCTGAGAGTGCAGTAGATGCGATGGACACACAGAAGCATGGTCGTCCTTTATTATCCGTTAAGTTGCCTGATGTAAGTTTTGCCAATAATTTAGGTTTCCAAATTAGAAATATATTCAGCTTTGCAGGAATGCACTTGACCTACATTGTTCAAAACACTGCATTTATAATTTTTGGTTTATTAAGTATCTTTTTTCTATTAATCTTGTTAGCATTTTCTGGTCAAATTTTGAATACAGAAACTTTGCCTTTAACAGAACAAATCTTAAACTATGGCAATGTCACGTATTTATTTATTCTGATATTAACCTTTCTGTTTTCAGGATTTTTGTTACACCGAGAAAAAGAAGTCAAAATAGACCAATTAATAGATGCTACACAAACCAATAATTTTGTCCACCTTTCCGCTAAATTTTTGGCGATAATTGCAATGATAGGAATTGCCTTATTATTAGTAATGGTAGGCGGGATAGGGTATCAATTATACAAAGGGTTTTATGATATAAATATCGGCTTATATTTATTTGATTTATTAGCTATTCGAATTTGGTACTTTATACCTTGGGCGGCACTAGCTTTTTTAGTGCATCATTTGGTTCCGAATAAATATGTTGGATTCATTATTTTGTTAGGCTTATTTATTGGATTACCATTTCTAGATAAAATAGGAATTGAGCAAAGTGTTTTTACTTTCAATCAAGGTGGTTCTACGGTCTCCTATTCGGCACTAGATGGCTACGGCACTCGATTTACTCGGTTTATTATCTATCGGGTCTATTGGTTGTTTTTAGGGATTGCGTTCCTCTTTTTGTGTAGTTTGATTTGGCGTCGGGGCTATACCTTTACGGCTGCTGAACGGTTAGCAAAGGGTAAAAAAAGAATGAACCTAAAATTGGGCAGCGGTTTAGTTTTAAGCTTAATCGCCTTTTTGTCAATGGGTTTCTTTATTTACAATGAGAATAATGTGAAAAATAAATTTTACTCCTCCAAAGAATCAGAACAACGGACGGTTGATTGGGAGAAAATGTATAAAAAATATGAAAATTCTCCTAATCCAAGGATAACAAGTGTAAAGGTAGATTTAGATTTGGTACCAGAAAACCAGACCTTCAAAGCAAAGGGAACTTACGAATTGGTTAACAAAACAGCCTCCAATATAGATACGCTATTTGTAAATTATGTCAATCATCAATACGAATTCGAGTTCGATAAACCGACAGAGGTAATTTCGGCAGATGATGAAATGAATTTCTCTATTTACAAACTAAATAATACCCTGTATCCTGGCGATACTTTAAATTTTAGTTTTAAAATGGAGAATAGACCTAATACAACATTTAGGGTTAATTCAGGGGTACAAACCAACGGGACGTTTATGAATAATAGTATTTTCCCGTCTTTTGGCTATTCTTCTAACGGAGAGTTGACGGATGATAAGGTTAGGAAAAAGTACGATTTACCAGAAAAAGAAAGACTACCCCACCCAACAGATACTGCAGCGTTGGCAAATACCTATATTTCACAGGATGCAGATTGGATTGATTTTGAAACAACCATAAGTACCGCACCAGACCAAATTGCCATAGCTCCTGGGTATTTACAGAAAGAATGGGAGGACAATGGACGAAAGTATTATCATTATAAAATGGACTCAAAGATGCTTAATTTTTACAATTATGTATCTGGAAGGTATGCCGTCAAAAAAGATAAATGGAGGGATATTAATTTAGAAATTTATTACCATAAAACACATACATACAATCTTGACCGCTTTGTTAAAGGAATGAAGAAAAGTTTAGATTACTATACAGAAAACTTCAGTCCATATCAACATAAGCAAGTTAGAATTATAGAATTCCCAAGATACTATGGTGGGTTTGCGCAATCTTTTGCGAATACCATTCCATTCTCCGAAGCAGCTGGTTTTATAGCAAGTGTAGAGGATAGCGAAGAATCAGGAGTGGATTATCCCTTTAGTGTTACCGCCCATGAATTAGCACATCAATGGTGGGCCCACCAAGTGATTGGTGCAGGAGTTCAGGGTGCGACACTTATGTCAGAAAGTTTATCTGAGTATAGTTCCCTAAAGGTCTTAGAAAAAGAATATGGCGCAGATAAAATGCGTATTTTCTTAAAAGATGCCTTAGATAAATATTTGATGGGCAGAACGCTAGAACAAAAGAAAGAGAAACCACTAATGTTTAATGAAAACCAGCAATACATTCATTACCAAAAAGGTTCGCTAGTTTTATATGCCATGAGTGATTATTTAGGGACTGAAAAGTTTAATGCTATTTTAAGCAAATATATTGACCGTGTCGCTTTCCAAGAAGCACCCTACACTACTTCCTTGGAATTTGTAGATATGATAGAAAAAGAAACGCCTGATTCCTTGAAATACTTGATTAAAGATATGTTTGAGACCATCACTTTGTATAATAACAAAGTAACCAAAACTGAAATGGAAAAAATGGCCGATGGGAAATACAAAGTATCCATCGACTACCAAGCTCGAAAGTATCGGACCGATGAAAAAGGAAAGCGAAGCTATCAAGACGCAGGGATGGGTGACTTTTTTGGTTTGAATGAAAAACAAGATACGATTCGTTCCTTACCGCTGGCAGATTATATTGAAATCGGGGTGTTTGGCGAAGATGATAAAGAGCTATATCTAAAAAAGCATAAAATTAATGCTGTTTTTGGAACGGTTGAAATTATTGTCGATGAAGCCCCAGAAGAAGTAGGTATTGACCCTTATAATAAATTAATCGATACGCAAGGAGACGACAACCGAAAGAAATTATAAGACCTTTTAAAAAAGGAGGTAAAAAAATAGTAAGCGTCAATATCTTTCGAAAGGTATTGACGCTTTTTTAGGCGTATACCATTATTAGTTTTTAAAATTATAATAAAACTTATCCATAATTTAATTTACTTTAAGCATGATGTTTGCAATAAGTGTAAAAAAACTTAGCATATGTGTAGACATCGTTATAGATTAAAAAAAACTAAAATAGTAAAAATTGGAACCCATTTCAGTAAGCGAACAATAACGACTGAATATTATGAGTGCAAACAATGTGGAAAGACGACTTTTGTAAAAAAAGAAATGATATTAGATAAATTTGAAATCCCACCTTTAACGATATTGGATTGTATGAATTAAAAAAAATCTTTAAATTAAATTTAGCGGTTGCTTAATGTTTGGAAATAATTTCTATACGTTAAGAATCCTTTAATTTTTACAAAACCTTGCAGAAATATAAAGAAATTACCCTATATTGCAATCATACCGTTAATAAAGGTATTCTAACTACAATATTTTGCTAGGCAACTAGTTTTAAATACAAAATAAAGAATTAAGTTAAGTTTCATCAATATTCTTTGAGTCATTAAGCAACAAGGTCGAGCCATTTGGTTCGACCTCTTTTTTTGTTTCTTTGTCAAATTCCCAAGGTAAGTTACCAGACAAAAGGTTAGCTATCAACCGTTTATTAAGTATTTTTAATACCCTTCTTATGTTTCTGACTATCAATTTTTTATATTGAGCTTTTTATTAGATTTAGGCTAAAGTATTCTGTTTAGGGTGAATTATTGATGCAAAATTCCAAAACCAATCATAACTATGAAAAAATTAATTGTTAAAAGTGGAAAAAACGATTTAGTTCTTCAGAAAAGTAGAACCTTAGTTGGCATTAAACCAAAAAACAAAAAAGTCAAAGCAAAAGATGTTGGGGTCAAAGCAGAGATATTGTCTCATTTGGGTGGATTCAAATTGGTCACATTGGACAAAGGAAGAGGGTCTGTAGATAAAAAATTAGATGAAGTTCGGACTAAAAAAGAAGTAGCTGTAGGAACACATGTCTATCATGTAGAAGGCAGTAAAAGACCCTTAGTGCCAACAGGGGAAATTTACATCATATTTGAGCCAGACACTAATGAAGAAGAACGAAATATTGTCTTGGAGGAATATGCATTAGAATTAGTAGAGAAAAGAGAAAATGATACTATTATTGCCAAGGTAACCGTCAATTCTCCCAATCCATTGAAAGTTGCTCAATACCTTTCTAAAATATCCATGGTAAAAGTAGCAGAGCCTGATTTGGACACCTTATTGGACGAATACGCTATTACCATTTCTGACCCTCTTTTCAAGCATGCTTGGCATTTGAAGAATCCAGGGTTTGTACCTGATATTGATTATAAACTAAAAAAAGATGCAGATGCCAAAGTAGTGGACGCATGGAACCGAATAGGAAATCCTGGTTCTAATAAAGTAGTGGTTGCAGTAATAGATAACGGTTTTGACTTAAGTCATCCGGACTTTGGACAAAAAGTATTTAAGCCTTATGACCTATGGAATCAATCCTCCAATATATTGCAGGGTGACCCAAGATTCACTCATGGAACTCCTTGTGCGAGTGTGGCTATAGCAGCGGCAAATGGTCAAGGGATTGTCGGAGCAGCTCCTAACGCTAAATTTATGCCCATTAGTGGTACTTCTTTTAGTATTCGAGCAACCGAAGAAATGTTTAACAAAGCCGTTGAAAATGGGGCCGATATTATCAGTTGTAGCTGGGGAACAACAGACCCAAGTTTTGCACCAGGTCCTTTGAAGGAGGCAGCAATAGCAAAGGCCGCTAGGGAAGGTAGGAATGGAAAAGGATGTATTATTTTATACGCAGGAGGGAATGATGATTTGGATTACTTAAGCTATTATGCGACGCATCCAGACGTGATTGCAGTTGGAGCAAGTACCAGTCAAGATGAACATGCAACTTATTCTAATAGAGGTCGAGAATTAACCATAGTAGCCCCTTCTAATGGAGATTGGCCCATTACTGCGGCAAGAGCTAATTGGGATGAAGGAACGAGTTTAAGAGGTGCTGGGGACTTCAAATATTGGGCAGATGGCAAATCTAGAGGGAATGGTTATAAGCATTTTGGAGGAACCTCTAGTTCGACACCACTAGTAGCTGGAATATGTGCATTGATGCTTTCCGAGAATCCTGATTTAACAGCAAAGCAGGTAAAAGAAATTTTGATAAAAACAGCGGATAAAATTGGGAATCCTTCTGAATATGTCAATGGGCATTCTGTTAAGTATGGTCATGGTCGGGTGAATGCTGATAAAGCAGTAGCAGAAGCCATTCGTTTAAAAGATGGAAAAAACAATCCTAGACCAGTCGTAGAAGATAATATTGCCAAAGGACAAGGCCTTTTTAAATTCACCGTAGAAAGACAACCTTCAGTAGGATATGGGGTACAAATTGGGGTATTTGCAGAATATGGAAATGTTTTAGTGGCAGCTGAAAAATTGCAAAGAGAATTTGATAGCTCTGTTGTGGTAAATATCAACCAATTAAGAGGGAAAACGGTTTATAAGGTAGTGGTAGGGCCTTTTGCTACAAAAACAGCTGCTACTCAAGTATGGAAAAAAATGATTGCTGCAGGAAGAGATGCTTTTGTAACCAATCTAAAGAATTTAAAGTAATAGCAAATTCATACAACAATATGATTGTTTAAATCATCTTATATAGTGTGAACGAGATAAAAAAGTAATTTTTGAAATAGAAGTCAGACCTTTTACCTGCCCGACTGCCGTCAAGCGGGCGGGTTTCATAAACTGTCAGAAGACAGATTTTACAGATTCTAAAAAGTTGATTATCAGTTATTTAAATTGAAGTTATCTGACCTCTGACCTCTAAAATGGTATTCACCTATTAATCCCGTTTTAAGTACAAATACAACAGGATATTTTTTTCTTATAACAAGTAATTAACAATACATGAATTTAAAAAATAAGTGGTTCAAATATTCTTTATTTTTCGCAATCCTAACTATTTGTATAAGTTGTGACCAACAAACTAAACAAATGGCAAAGGAACAACTCGCCTACTCCAGACCAATAGAATATTTAGATGGTACTTTTAAGTTGATGTATGCAGAGAATACGGGTGCATTTCTTGGATTAGGCACTAGTCTATCTCCTAATTTAAAATACCTATTTCTAATTTTCATACCTACATTTGTACTTTTTCTATTCACAATCACGTATTTTAAGGCAAGTAAATCTATTGGGCAATTTATAGGAATGAGTTTAATTGTTGGTGGAGGAATTGGAAATATGATTGACCGAATAGCCTATGGTTCAGTCGTTGACTTTATGAACATTGATATTGGAGGAATTCGAACAGGTATTTTCAATTTTGCTGATTTGGCTGTTTTTTGTGGATTGCTTTTATTGTTATTTACAATTTATAAAGGAAAAGAGGCATTTTAAAATAATAAAAGAAACTTATTTCTAGGTTAAGGCATTATATGAAATAAAATAAATTCCAAGTTTCCCTACATTTTAACAATCT
>CALJVJ010000366.1 GCA_937974625.1 uncultured Saprospiraceae bacterium | reverse complement strand
AATATTTGGATTGGGACAAAAAATGGTTTGTATAAGTACCATCCAGAAACACCTGACCTTCTATTAAAATATACCAAACAAAATAGTTTTCTGAATAACGACATTGTAGATTTAGCAGCAGATGAATTAGGTAATATTTGGATAGCTACGACTAAAGGGGGCTTAATTATTTTTGATGTTCGCAAAAATCAATTTATTCAGCATACAGAAGCGACAGGACTACCTTCTAACCACCTCACCAAATTCACCAAAGATAAACATGGAAAGATTTGGTTTTCGACTTATCACGATAATATAGATATTGTAACTGGTTTATCAACTATTATAGACAATCAATTAATTCATTTGAGTATGGAACAAGGATTAATTGGAAGAGACGTGATGGCGGTGGAATATGATAAATTTGGCAATTTTTGGCTAGCCAGTTGGGGTAATGGCATCAATAAACTCACTCTGCAAAATATAACTCAAAAGGCAACTTCCATTCATTATAGTAGTCAACAGTCGAATATAGAGGATAGAATAAGGGCTATGACCACAGATGCCAATGGAAATGTATGGGTAGGTGGATATGGTTCAGTTGGCGTCTCCCAATTTATTGCGACACCCGATGGCCATATTCGTGACCTTAAACACTATTCTTTAGCAGAAGGGCTGACCTCTACTACGGTCGAATCGACTTTAGCAGATGTAGCAGGAAATATATGGTTTGGCACGCCTAATGGATTGAATGTATTGCCTGCTAATCAAATTGAGCAAGCAACGAGTCCTCGTCCAATCCTTCAATTTACAGAAGCTGATGGCTTTCCTGCTAAAAGTTGTAGAAAAAATGTCCTGTTCCAATCTTCTGATGGTAGAATATGGGTTGGTGGAGACGACCACTTAATCACCTTTGACCCAAAAGTATTATTAGAAAAACCGACCACACCAACAATAGTACTCAATGAAGTCTCTTTGTATAATCAATCCATCGACTGGCAAAAAGATACTACCCTAATTTTAGGAAATCATAAAAAAGTGGAAGCTTACCAATATGATAGTTTAGCTTGCTTTACTCTTATTCCTAAAGGCTTAAGGCTTGCCTATGACAATAATTTCATTGACTTTGATTATGGAGGTATTTCGATTGATGATTATCGAAAAATCACTTATCAAACCTATTTAGAAGGTTTAGAATCTGACTGGAGTATTGCGACCAAAGAAGCCAAGATTTCTTATAATGGTTTGAGTCCAGGTAGTTATAATTTTAAAGTGAGAGCTAAGATTGATGGTGGCGATTGGAGCGTTCCATTGGAATACCAGTTTGCCATTAGCCCTCCATGGTGGCTGAGTTGGTGGGCTTATTTGGGCTATGTAATAAGCGCTGTTGCGCTCCTATATTTTGCCTATACGTTCTTCTCTAGTCGTAGATTAGCTAAAGCGGAAGCCCAACGGTTAACAGAATTAGATTTAGTGAAAAGTCGCCTTTATACCAATATTACGCATGAATTCCGTACACCTTTGACGGTAATCGCTGGCATGGCGTCTAAGATGGAACAAGCTCCTGCTGAATGGACGCAAAAGGGTATCCAGATGATTAAGCGCAACAGCGAACAGCTATTAAGTTTGGTCAATCAACTATTAGATTTGAGTAAACTGGAAAGTGGTAAAACGACTCTAAATTATCAGCAAGGAAATATTGTAAACTACCTAAAATACATCACGGAGAGTATCAAGTCCTTGGCTGCCAGTAAAGACATAACCGTCCATTTCCTTTCTGAGGAAGATACTATTATAATGGATTTTGATGAAGATAAAATTCAACGTATCCTTATAAATCTTTTGTCCAATGCGATAAAATTTACTCCCCTAGAAGGTCATATTTATGTATCTATTGCTAGAAACATGAATAATACTACTCCAACTTTACAGCTAAAAGTTAGGGATACTGGCCGTGGGATTGCGGAAGACCAACTCCCTTTTATTTTTGACCGATTTTATCAAATAGATAATTCTACAACTCGTCAAGGAGAAGGTACCGGGATTGGATTGGCACTAGTAAAAGAACTTGTGTTATTGCTGGGTGGAGCTATTTCTGTAAAAAGTAAAGAGCATAAAGAAACGACCTTTAACATCACTTTACCCATTAAACAAGAGGCCACTGAGTTTTCCCAATTAGAACTATCCAATAAAACAGTTCAGCTTAAGGCAAATATGGAAGCAGCAAATGGTACTTTATTAGCTACTAACACAACTGTTAAAGAAAATGACGATAAGCGCCCTAGTGTATTGGTCATAGAAGACAATGCAGATGTGGTGGCTTATATCGTTTCTTGTCTAGAAGAGGAATATGTGATTCAAGTTGGTAGTAACGGGGAGGAAGGCATCGACATTGCACTTGAAGAAATCCCTGACCTTATCCTTACCGATATTATGATGCCCATCAAAGACGGGATAGAAGTGTGTCAAACCTTGAAACAGGATGAACGAACCAGTCACATCCCCATCGTTATGCTTACTGCTAAAGCAGATATGGATAGTAAATTGGAAGGCTTAACACATGGTGCAGACGCTTATTTGTCTAAGCCATTTAATCCAAAAGAATTATTGATTCGTTTAGCACAATTAATCGAGAATAGAAAACGGTTGCAAGCGAAATATAGTAGCGCAGAACTAATCATTACGCCTACACCAAAAACAGCCGATATATTTTTACAAAAAGCTCAGTTAGCTATTTTAGACCATTTGGACGTAGATGGTTTCAGCCCTAATGAGTTGGCTGAAAAAATAGGAGTTAGCCGCACCCAACTCCACCGAAAATTAAAAGCATTAACTGGTCTATCTGCCTCTAGATATATGAATAAAATCAGGGTGCAAGAAGGAAAACGACTGCTCACCACAACGGACAAGACGATTTCAGAAATTGCTTATGCGGTTGGTTTTACTTCTCTAAATTATTTTAGTACTAGTTTTTCTAAAGAATTTGGGGTTTCGCCTAGGGAATTTCGGAATAGGTTGGTGGAGTAATTTCTAATACTTAAAAGCGGTAATAAAAAAGCTTACCAAACATTAATAGTTTAGTAAGCTTTGATTCAATTATGATTCGCTCTACAGTAGCAATGTGTTTTTTGGGATTAGGAAACAAATGTTTCCAATGAAGATGCTATTTTACAATCTTTTAAAACTTCTTTGGTATTCGATTAATTACTTAATCTATAAGGTTAAAGGCTATTTTTAGGGTTCGTTAATTTACCTTACAAAGATAGAAGTACCGGCTTTAAATGACTTTCACTATTGTTCCAATAGTTTGACTATTGTTCCAATCTGCTATTCTTACTAAAAATTAGCAACTATTTGAATTAAGCTTTTGATTTACATCCACTGAAAAAGCGCTATTTGCGGTAATAAAAAGGCTTACCAAACTTATAAAGTTTAGTAAGCTTTGATTCAATTACAACACTCCTTTTCACGGCATCATAGGTATCTTGTTTTTTGGGGTTCGGAAACAAACGTTTCCTTATTATAAGGTGCTTTGTGCGAAAAAAGGTATTTTGGCATTAATACTTTTCAATTTTTATAACAATATTTTTACATTTTTGTGATTGATTATTCCACTCCACCGTTAAAAGCTATTCTGTAGCGTCCGTTAATTATTCACCTTACAAAGGTAGGAGTACCACCCCAAGAACACTTTTGCTATTATTCCAATAGTTTCACAGTCCATGCAAATAGTATTACTATTGTTCCATTAGTTTCACTATTGTTCCAACCTGCATTTTTATTAAAATTTAGAAACCAAATAGATATTCGTTATATTCACCAAAGCATTGATTATTTTGAGTAGACAAAACGAAAAACAATGGAAAAATCTCAACCAAGCCAACCAAGCCATAGCAAATCCTACCGAGGCTACGTCCTACTCATCCTAACAGGTGTCTATACCTTCAACTTCATTGACCGACAAATATTGGTCATCTTACAAGAATCAATCAAAACGGATTTAGGCTTATCGGATACCCAATTGGGTTTATTGACTGGTTTTGCCTTTGCTATCTTTTATGTGACTTTGGGCTTGCCTATTGCTCGATATGCCGACAGGAGTAATCGAAAGAATATAGTCGCTATTTCGCTGACCGTCTGGAGTGCGATGACTGCTTTATCAGGATTTGTCGGCAATTATTGGCAATTATTACTAGCTAGAATTGGCGTCGGAGTAGGCGAAGCAGGTGG
>CALJVJ010000365.1 GCA_937974625.1 uncultured Saprospiraceae bacterium | reverse complement strand
AGATTACAATAACGATGGGTTGATTGACTTATTTGTTGCCAATACTTATGGAGAAAATAATAGCCTTTACGAGAATAAAGGAAATGGAAACTTTCTTAAAATTAATTCAGGGGCAATTGTTAGCGACGGTGGTCATTCTGTTGGAGGAAGTTGGGCAGATTACGATAATGATGGCGATTTAGATTTATTTGTAGCGAACGCAGCAGATGAACACAACTTCTTATACAGGAATAATGGAAACGGTTCTTTTACAAAAATTACTTCAGGGATAGTGGTCAACGATAACGGACACTCTCACGGTAGTTCATGGGCAGACTATGATAATGATGGTTGGATAGATTTATTTGTTGCCAATGACCAAAATCAAAATAATGCTTTATACAAGAACAATAAAGATGGTTCTTTTACCAAAGTGGAGAATGCGATTAGCCAAAGTGGCGGTATGTCGTTTGGGGCAGCATGGGCAGATTTTGATAATGATGGAGGAGTTGATTTATTTGTAGCAAATCGCTCTAATAATGAGAACTTTTTATATCAAAATGTCAAAGGTGCTTGTCAAGGTAAAAGTTGTATTACTTTAGTTGGGACTAATTCTAATCAATCGGCGATTGGTGCCAAGATTTTTGTAACAGCTACCGTTTATGGACAAACGATTACTCAGATGCGAGAGATTACTGCTCAAAGCGGTGGTGGAATTGGGGGGCAAAATGAAATGAAAGCTATCATTGGCGTAGGAGATGCTGGAATTATTGACGAAATCAAGGTAGTATGGCCTTCCGGTTACGAACAAACTTTGACGAACCAAATGGTAGATGATTGTTTGGTAATCACTGAAGAGAATGCGTCAAAAATTTGTGGAGTAATTTACCATGACGAAAATGAAAACTGTGTTCAAGACGAAAATGAAATAGGCATTGCCAATCAAAAAATAATGCTAACACCTGGAAATCATGTGGTGTTTACAGACGAAAATGGAAGATATGAGGCATTCGTGCCCGTTCAGAACTATGACATCATTGCGGAAGCAGGGACTAACTGGGCATTATCTTGCCCATCTGAAAGTGTCAAGCAAGTGAATGTTCCTATCATCGGACAAGAATACTGCGGTTTTGATTTTGGGATTAAAGCAACTTGTGCATTGCCAGATTTGATAGTAGAAACGGCGGTTACCGCACATAGAATCGGCTTTCAGAATTTAGTATCTGTTACTTATCAAAATTCAGGAACCGTAGCAGCGACCAATACCGTATTAGCTCTTGAATTAGACCCTTATTGTTATGCAGTTGAAAGTACCATTCCATGGGATAGACAAGAAGGAAATACTTTGTATTGGGATTTTTCTTCCCTGCCAGCAGGAAGTACAAGAACTATTTACTTGACGGATTCTGTTGCTGCCAATACACCTATCGGACAAGAGTTAGTATTGAAATCTAATATCAGTGCGACAGAAGGCGATTGTAATATGGCAGATAATGAATTTATTGCTTCGGAAGAATCTATTGGTGCTTTAGACCCGAACGATATTTTAGTTCACCCTGAAGGCTCAATTGACAAAGACCAGATTTTAACTTACAAAATTAGATTTCAAAACATCGGGAACATTCCTGTTGCCAATGTAAGAGTAATCAGTACTTTACCAGAAGAACTAGACAAATATACTTTTGAATTAGGAATAGGTAGTCATGCCTTCCGTTTTGAACAAGAAGGTCGAGAATTGACTTGGGAATTCCCAAATATTATGTTAGCTGATAGTGTGCACAATGAGCCAGAAAGTCACGGTTTTGTGACCTTCAGAGTTTTACCAAAAGCGGATATGCCTATTGGGACCATCATCGAAAATCAAGCAAAAATATTTTTTGATAATATGGAGCCAATTACTACAAATTTGGTACAAAATATCATACAGCCAAATATAACAACGGAAGCGTTTGGCGGCCAATTATTGGTTTACCCAAATCCAACCAGTGGTTTGGTAAACATCCAATTACTTTCGGAGGATTTACAAAAGCCTGATAATATTCGAAAAATGGACTTATACGACACCCAAGGGGTATTAGTCAAATCTTATAATACCACCTCGAATGAAATGGTGGATTGGAATTTGGATAATTTAGCTTCTGGCTTATATTATTTACAAGCGATTGACCAAAAGGGAGATGGATATAGTGGGAAGGTGATGATACAACGATAGATTATTTTTAAGAATAGCCTTTTTTTAAGAATTAGTGCTTTTGGAATTAGTAGTTCTAAAAGCACTTTTCTTTTATGAGAATATGAAGTATTGGTTTTACGGATGCAATATTGCACACTTTTTAGAATCTGTCTTATTCATAATATCTTTAAATTTCGACTCTACTTTGGTTATTCCGATTATACGTTAGCAAAGCTGCTAAAGAAGCTATCTAGGCGGGAGGCTGTTAAAATACTGTTTGACCATGAAGAATTGTAATTCTGAACCCGAAGGGGTGGGATGCCAGTTTATTTTAACAAGATTTTTGGTTACTTTTCATCAAATGGAAAAGTAACAAAGTCTAGAACAGAAAAATAAAATTTGATAAACTCGAAAACAAATAAAGGACCTTATATTAAGAATTTTTATACCGTAATATCCTCTAGGTTATTACTTGCCTATTCATCAAATGAAAAGTAACAAAGTTATATAACCATAAGAACTTAGGAAAATTCCTTTTTATAAATAAATACTATTCCTAAGTTTAAAATCAATAATCCAAAGATTAAAAGCCCCCATTGATTCATGGTGGGTATAGGTATGCAGGATGCAGGATTATGCTTTAGGTATTGGAAGAGTGAAAAAGAATAATCCTAATAATATAAATCTTGTAAACCGATGACACATGCTTCAAAAGTTTTAGTCTAAATTAATAAGTAGAGGTAATAAATCGGTTGTAGGATATATACTAGAGCGGCAAATTAGCCAAAAATCTTAGAATATCAATTCTTCTTATCCTTTAAGTTCGCTTTATAGTTTTGTTTATCAACAAAAATACTCAACTCAATTTTATTTTGAGTTCCATTTTTGTATTTGTTACCATTCCAATATTGAAAAAATATTTCCCAAATTGGGAATAACTAACTAATCTAAAATATATTAAATAATTGATAATCAATAACTTATAATAATGGCACTCCAATAGCATAGGTAATGGTATAAATGATAATGTAAAAAACGTATACCATGAAAAATGTACTAATATTTGCCGCAATCTGTTTAAGTTTGCTAACTTCATGTAGCAGCAATCAAGCATTGTTTAACAATGAAGTATCAGAAGAAGACAACTACTTAATTTTAAAAAAGCATTTCCACCAAAAAGAACCTATCCTAAAATCAGGAGATAAAATCACCATTAGTATCTGGGGACACGAAGATTTAAGTATTGGCTCTGTCAATAGTAAATTTTCATCCAACAAAGAAACAGGAAAATGGATTGCCATAGACCATTTAGGAGAAGTCAACTTACCTAAATTAGGAAGAGTGCAAGTTGCAGGTTATAACCTTAAAGAAGTCAACTACCTTTTAGAAAAAAAATATAGCGCCTACCTAAAAGACCCAATCATTAATGTAAGAGCGGTCAATCATTATGTGACTGTAATGGGGGAAGTGAATAGCCCTGGAAGATATGAGTTAGAAAATGAAAAAGTCAATCTGGTCCAAATTTTAGGACAAGCAAAAGGCTTAGGGGACTATTCCAATAACAAAAAAATCAAAGTGATTCGAGAAGTGGCTGGACAACCTGTAGAATTGTTAATAGACATGACTGAAATTATCGCAGCGACCGAATATAACATTACGCTTCAGGCAAAAGACATCGTCTACGTTGAACCTAATAAGAATAAATCGGAAGATAGTTTTTTGAAAAAAGCAACACCCGTTGCGAGTTTGATTACAGGGGTAGCAGTTTTATTATCTGTATTGACTAAGTAGTTACTTTGATAGTATCAACTGTTTCGATTCATAAATATTTTACGATTTAATTTACGTTGCATTGTTACAATGTTGCATTGTTGCGCATAAAACACAGCAACAAAGCAACCACCTTTATTTACCATTTAACATTCACCATTCATTCCCGATAAAAATCAGGATTTCGTTCTACTCAACATTTCAAGATGAATCTTAGAAAAGAATTTCAAAAAATAATTCTCCCCATTTTAAAAGCATCTCCCATCCTAATTGCATTATGTATTGCTACTGCTTTTATAGCAAAGAAGGGAATTCAATATTTGCCAGAAGAATTTCAATCAAAGGGTGCTATTAAAATTAATAACTTAAACTCTAGTCAAGCAGGTTTTGATTTATTCCAACAAAAGAATAATAATACACCAATGCAAAACGAAAACTTCTTAACCGAAGTAGAGGTCTTTAAATCTAAAGATTTGATTGGCAAAACAATGGAGCAGTTAGATTGGGAATTAACGATTCATAGAGTAGGGGAGGTGCGTATGAAGGAATTGTATAAAAAACGCCCTTTTCAAATTGATTATGATGTGGTAGATGAAGCGGCTTATGATAAAGAATTATACTTAAAATATAAGGGAGATGAGGTGTTTCAGTTGATAGAAAATTTAGAACAAGATTCCAATTATACGACGGTCAAGGTTGGGGAAATGATGGCTTTTGAGGGACTTAATTTTAAGGTGAGTTTAGTGCCTGATTTTATTAAAAATCATGCTAATAGTTTGAAAGTCAATGATGTATTCCAGTTTGTGGTAAATAGTGAAGCAGCTTTGGTGAGTAGTATTAATGACAAGAATTTGTTTGTTCGTCCTGTTGAAAAAGACATTTCTATTATCCGTATTTACTTTGCCCACGAATTGCCAATTAAAGCACAAAATTTTGTAAATACATTGATGAACACTTATATGGAGGAATGCCGTAACTATAAGGAGCAAATGTCGGATGAGACACTCGTCTATTTAGATGGAAAATTAGCGAATGCTGAATTAAAATTAAAGCAAACAGAATCGGAATTAGCTTATTATAGAACGAAGAACCAATTGGTTAACACTCGGCAAGAAACAGATGCTACCTTAAAAGAAATCAAGCAATTGGATATGCAAAACTTGGATTTCGATATGCAAAAAGGGGCTTTAGAAAAATTATACAAACACCTTACATCTGGTGAAAATTTAAATGACTACGCACCAAATTTTAAAGCTTTAAATGATAAGATTTTTCAAGAATCTTACATGAAAGTGCAGAATTTGGAATTGGAAAGACAAGATTTATTACAAAAATTTGTACCTGAAAGCACGGAAATTGCTTTGATTGATTCTAAGATAAAAAGCCTTCGAGTATTCGTGAATGAAACAGTTCGCTCGACTTTGGAGAACTTAAAAATTCGCCAAAAAGAAATCGTTAATTCTATTAATCAATCAAATGATAAAATTAATAGTTACCCAGAAAAAGAAAGAAAGTTGGCAGTATTAGAAAGAGCGGTTTCTTTAAACGAAAATATGTACACCTACTTGATGCAAAAACGTACGGAATTAGCGATTAGCCGTTCTTCTAATTTGTATCCACACAAAATAATCGAAAAAGCGAATTTACCTAAAGAACTAATTTCCCCGAATCAGCCTTTAATCATTGGATTATGTGTCTTTTTAGTCTTGAGTTTTGGGATTATCTGTGTCTTCATTTATAGTTACTTTACCGCAAAAATTAATGCAATTGCAGATATTGAAGAAGCTTTCGAAACACCAGTTTTAGGAAGTGTATGGAAGAATAAAAAGAACAAATTTCAAAGCTTTGAAGTGGTGTCTGAATTGATGGCAAACGTTAGCCAATTACCTAAGTCAGATATAGAAGGACAAGGCCAATTATTTGTGGTTTCTTCTATGAAATCAGGCGAAGGAAAATCTTATACAAGTACCCATTTAGCTAAAACATTGGCAGCAACTGGACAACGGGTTTTATTGATTGATATGGATATTCGTAGACCTTCTTTACACAATGTTTGGGGCTTGCCTTTAGGAGATGGTGTGAGTTCTATTTTAGAAGGAAGAAAGCACACGTTTGATACGGTTTATAAAACTGGAGAGCAAAACTTACATTTTATCCCTGCTGGAACATTAATTACAGGCAATCAAGCTTTATTTTTCTCTAAAAAAGCAACAGGATTTATACAGGATATGAGGTGGCATTATGATGTAGTCATTGTTGATTCTGCGCCTATAGGGATTGTATCAGATGCGATTCCATTGATGCATCAAAGTACGGCTAACTTATTTGTGATTAGAGCAGGCTTTACCAATCAGCGGTACATTACAGAGATTCAACACCGATTTGAAGAATGGAAAATTCCAAACCTTCAATTGGTGCTAAATGATGCAGCGCCTTCAAAAAATTATCAAACATATAGTCAATATAGTTACGCATAAGCTGGTTGCTGCAGGATGCTGGATTCTACTAGATTCTAGCGATATCCCCTAAGAATCAACTCGATGGTTCAAGCCTCCATACCAGTATTTAGAGTACTAACTTTTGGAAGCTCTAATCCCCCTCATTATTATCAAAATACGAATCAAATATTATTCATCAAATAAGTCATGAAAATAGCTCAATACATTCAATCACTCCTTAAAAAGGACCTTTCGAAGGTTTTGGTACTAATAGACCAAGCTATCGTTAGTGGGGGGAACTTTATGCTTGGATTGGTATTGATACGATTATTAGGATTGGAACAATACGGATTGTTTGCGATGTTGTGGATGGGTGTTTTGTTTGCCCTTAGCTTACAACAAGCATTCGTCACTAAGCCGTTGATGACTTTAGCAATCGGACAAGAAAAAGCGGAACAACACAATTATTTCCATGCTTTATGGAACATTCAATGTTTTTTTGGTGGCTTAATAGTCCTTTTGCTTTGTGGAGCTACTTACACCTGCTCGACTTTTGATGGGGCACCTGAATGGCTGGCCTATGTACCAAGTATTGCTTCTATTGCTTATTTCTACTTATTGCAGGATTATATTAAAAAGACCTGTTTTATTAAAAAAGAATATGAAAAGCCAATGGTAATTGATGGTCTGAATTATTCCATTATTTTTTCAGGCTTGTATTATTTCCATCTGACAGAAAGTACCTCTTTATGGAATACTTTAATGCTTGTGGGAGTAGGTTATTTAACTAGCACTTTATTATACAGTAAAAGATTATTTTTTAAAAATAAAAACGCAGTATCACCTTTTTACGGTGAGCTGCTCAAGAAACATTATCATTTTTCAAGTTGGTTGTTGGGCACCTCCATCCTACAGTGGTTTTCCGGGAATTTTTTCCTCATAGCGGCGGCTAGTACATTAGGAACAACCGCAGTAGGTGCAGTACGAATGGGACAAAATATTGTTGGCTTATGCCACATCCTTTTTCTAGCAATGGAAAACATCGTACCTGCTGAGGCTGCTCAACTCTTTTTACAAAAAAACAGCCGTGCTTTAGGCCAGTATTTATTAAATATTGGGCTTAAAATAGGGGCAATAGTCTTAATCATATTATTGGCTATGGCTATTGCAGCACCCAATTTAATCCATTGGATATATGGAGCTAACTTTGTTTCTTACAGCTATGTTGTTTGGGGATATTGCTTGCTTTATATTTTTGTTTACCTCGGCTATCCTATTCGGTATTTTTTCAGAACGATTCAATTTACTAAACCGATTTTTGTTGCCTACTGTTTTGGAACACTTTTCAGTTTAGCACTAGCTTTTCCGATTGTGAATACATGGGGAATAGTAGGCTTGTTAGTAGGCTTAATCCTTAGTCAAATATTGACGCTTGTCGTTTATGCTTATTTCTTAAGAAATAAAGCTGGACTAGAAAACTATAAAGAAATTTATAAAATTAACACTCAAATTCAATAACAAAAGTCCCGTAGAGACCAAACATCAGTAACAGTCCCGTAGGGACTAAACATCGGTAACAGTCCCATAGGGACCAAACATAGGTAAGACATGAAAAACATCAACATCATACACTTAGTCCTAGGAAAAGCGAACCCTCAAAGAATGAACGGTGTGAATAGAGTAGTACACCAATTAGCAAAAACACAGGCTGCCTTAGGGCAATCGGTCACGATATGGGGAATCGCCAATGATTTGATAGCTAACTATCCAGAGAGAAACTGTCCAACAGTTTTATTCCAACAAAATAAAAATAAAACCCTTTGTCCTCAACTAAAAAAAGCAATCAATAATTTAACGACCAACCATGTGGTACACATTCATGGAGCTTTTATATTAGAATTTTACCAAGTTGCCAGATTGCTAAAGCAAAAAGCAATTCCGTATGTATTTACACCACATGGTGCTTTTGCACAAGCAGCTATGCAAAAAAACAAGTGGGTTAAAAAAGTATATTTTCAGTTATTAGAGAAGTATACTATCAAAAATGCGAAAGCTGTGCAGTTATTAGGAGAGGACGAATATGCTCATTTAGGAAAAATGACCAATTTAGGTCAACGAAAATTAATTCCCAATGGAATGGATTTTCAACAGATTCCATTGGATTTGGCACCGAAAAAGGATAGAACTTTGACTTTTGGTTTTCTAGGGCGATTAGATACCTATCATAAAGGATTGGATTTAATGCTCAAAGGATTCAAAAAGTATTTAGACAATGGTGGCAATGGAAAATTAGAACTGATTGGAGATGGTGCTGACCGACCTGCTTTAGAAAAATTGGTTACAGATTTAGGGATTAGTGATAAGGTAACTTTTCATGGCGCGCTTTTTGGACTTAAAAAGTTTCATACCCTCCATCAATTTGATGTTTTTCTGCATACTTCCCGAATGGAAGGCTTCCCAATGGCAGTTTTAGAAGCCGCAGCTTTGGGGATTCCTTGTATAACTAGCGAAGCAACTAACATCAATTCCTATATTCGACAATATAATGCAGGTATTCCATTACCGAACAATAGACCCAATTGTATTGCAAGTATCATGGGCGTTTGTGATGATTTATACCAAAAAAATCAATTAGATATCTTGGGCCAGAATGCCAAAGAAATGGTAGCGGTTGCTTTTGATTGGAAAAAAATAGCACAGGATTTATACCAAACTTATGCGGCTTAGGGGCTCTATGAAATTCAAGTTTTTTAATTAACCACTGATGCAAACAGAAACTCCATATAAAAGTAAATGGCTAGCTATCGGCTTACTTATCCTGATTGGGTTGCGGATAGCTAGTTATTTTACTTTATTTCCCAATTCTGTAGCAATGACTCAATTAGTCAAAACTGTTTTAAGAGTTATTTTAACGGGAATAGCCTTCGGTTGGTTAAGGAAATTACAATTGCAATTCCCTAAGTATCGGGTTGAATATCAGAACATTACCCCGTTTTTACTCTATTGTGGTTATTTGCTTTTAGGCATCATTTCTATATTTTGGACATCCTCCATTCAGTATACTATACTGCAATTATCTATGATAATTGAAGCCTTAGTTTTTGCTTGGTTTTATATTCAATTAGTCGCTTTTTATAATAAAATAAGTGACAACGATGCTCGATTTAGTTGGTTATTTGGTGTAGCTACTATGTGGATTTGTATCGCTTTTATGTTAGGACTATTTTTTGACCCAGATACGTATTATCGACAAACACATGGGGGAGAAGTCTCTCGTTTAGGTGGGTATATTATCAACCCGAATGAATTAGGGATGTTAGCCGTTTTGGGCGCAGTGATGGCTTATACGGAATTGCGAAACGTAGCATTTAAGATGACTCAGATATGGGTATTGTTGGCTTCTGTTGCGGTATTATTATTAACGCAGTCTCGTTCTTCACTCGGTGCATTTTTAATCGTTACAGGAATTTGTGTCTTCATGTCTGGTAATCGAAAATTAATTTTTGGTTCTATTGTTTCAGCTGTTTTTGCCTTACCCATCTTAGTTCGTACCATTATTTTAAAACAAGGAGATGTGGAAGAAGTAATGAGCATGACTGGGCGATTGCCCTTCTGGCAAGACTTAATCATGTATGGATTTACTAAAGAACCACTTTTAGGCTATGGCTTTATGAGAATTAGTTATAGTGATAAGTTTGATAGTATTCATTCCTATGCGGCGGGTATGACACATAATACCTTTATCCAAGTCTTGTTAAATCTTGGCTTGGTCGGTGGATTTATTTGTATGTTTCAAATGATTGCTACAGGTTTTGTGATTGGCAACTCTAAAGATAGTTATCATAAAGTTTTGGCTTGGTTGATGCTAATACCATTAATTATTAATTCTACAACGGAATTTGGTATTTTCGGAGAATCAAATTATGGGATTCAGTTTTACCAATTTGTGGTCTTGTTCTTTGTAATGAAAGTAGTCAATACGAATAATAAAACTTTGGCCTGATGAAATATAAAATACAAGCTAACGATATTCCGGTATTGGCAAAAATATTTAATCCTACTGCGGATTTGGTCTTTGTCCTAACTAATCTGGAATCGGTAGAATATTATAAAAAAATTCAAGACAATTTAGATTGTGATATCCAGTTTTTTACAGAGGAAATTGTTTTGAAAAAGGCTTTGGAACAAGAACAAGCACGCGAATTAATATGGATTAACTTAAAAAATAAGTTGACTTTAAATTGGGTGACATCTTCCTTATCCAACGTGGTTATTATTGACTTTAGTACCACAATAAATATAAGCAGTAAGCCTATTTTTGAATTTGATTTTATCAATAATCGAGACAACACCATTCGTTGGATTTATGAGGCTAATCACCAAAAGCCTATTTTTCTTAATTTGTATAATTCATCTGGTTGGAAAGGGCAATTATTTAAAGCTATTTTTAAAATAGGATTTAGTTTAAAACTAAAAAAATGGCTTAAGTCAGGAGGATTCCGAGTGATGGCCAAACAATTATTCCTTGATAAAATAAATCAACGATTAAAGGATGCACAGTATGCTGTTTTTACAGGTACGGTTGGGGTCAATCGCAAAGCAGTAATTAGCTATGAAGCAGGAGGGAAAGCCACCCAGTTTTTAAAAATGCCTTTAACTAAAAAGGTACAAAAACTAGTTAATAAAGAGGCTTTTTATTTGACAGAATTACAAAATTATACCTTTGAAAAGTTAGCAGTTCCTGCTGCAAAAAAAATAGAAAATTCAGTGATGGTTAGCAATGTAAAGCCTAATAAACCGCTGATTAATAATGATTTATCTGAAACACATTTGCTTGCTTTAAAGGAACTTTATCATCAGACAATTGTACCTATTATCCTACAGAATTCTCCAATGTGGGAGCTTATCAAAGCAGACTTAGATGCTATTGCTAAGGCGGATATATTGAATGATTTGCCAAAGAATAAAATCCAAAATATTCACACTCAATTAAGCATTTTAGTTGACCAATTCGATGGGGTTGATGCTTTACCAATGGCGATTACTCACGGGGACTTAACCCCTTGGAATAGTTATTTAAGTAAAGAAAAATTACATGTTTATGATTGGGAATTAGCAGAACGATTACCCTTACTCTACGATGCTTTTCACTTTACCTTTCAAACGAGCATTTTAGTAGAACGATTGCCTTTTACTGCCATTCAAACTAAGTTAAATAACCTGGAGCAAGACCCAATTATACAGGCTATTTTATCCAATTTTGAGGTAGATTTTCAACAAGCTTACCATTTTTATTTGTTGAGAAATACCAGTTATTATCTGAGGCGATATATGCAACAGCAAGACTTGCATATGCAGGCACATTGGCTGGTGAATATGTGGGAGATGGCAATAAATGATGTTTGTAAAAAGCTTCCCATTGCAGTATAGCTAAAAAGATAACCCTTTGATTAAGTAGATAAAATGGATGCCAAAAGATTCATCCCATCTCGCTCTAAAGTTTTCAGACTTTGCCTTTCGTATATTTTTTTTACCCAAAACTTTCATTTCTTATAATTCCAGTTCTTAATTTTTTACAAGAAAATCCTTTTAAATCTATACTTTTACGAGAATTTTCCGTTAAAAATTAAAACTAAATTAATATGCAAGAATTATACACAGAAGAACATAAGATGTTTAGAGAATCCGTAAGGACTTTTTTAAAGCAAGAAGCGTTGCCACATTACGAGAAATGGGAGAAAGAAGGTATAGTGGATAGGTCGCTTTGGGAAAAAGCAGGAGAACTAGGCATTTTAGGAATTGATATTCAAGAAGAATATGGTGGGTTGGAATTAAATGATTTTCGTTACAGCGCCATTATTACAGAAGAGCTAGCATTTGCAAATACGGCTTCGATTGGTTTCTCTACCCAAAATGATATTGTGATACCCTATTTGAACACGTACTGTTCTGATGAACAAAAAGCTAGGGTTTTACCTAAAATGGCATCAGGCGAATGGATTGGCGCATTGGGAATGACAGACCCTGCGGCTGGTAGTGACTTAAAAGGGATTCAAACTTTTGCAGAGAAAAAAGATGGCTATTATTTATTAAATGGAGCAAAAACGTTTATTAGTAATGGAATTCATGCTGATATAGTGGTGACTTTTGTCAAAACGAATAGAGACCCTGGTAGTAAAAGTTATTCTTTATTTATGCTAGAAAGAGGTATGGAAGGGTTTACTAGAGGTAAAAATTTAGATAAGATTGGCTTGAAAGCGCAAGATACAGCGGAGCTATTTTTTGATAATGTAAAAGTGCCTTTTGAAAATGTTTTGGGCGAAGCGAATAGAGGATTTTACTATTTGATGCATAATTTACCACAGGAAAGATTGAGTATTGCCATCGGTAGCATTGCTAGTGCTGAAGCTATTTTAGACGAAACGATTCAATACTGCAAAGACCGTAAAGCATTTGGAAAACAAATTGGTTCCTTCCAAAATTCTCGTTTTAAATTGGCGGAAATGAAAACGGAAGCGACCATTGCTCGAAATTTTGTTGATACTTGTATCCAAGAGTTAACCAATAAAAAATTAACTGCCGAGAAAGCGGCAATGGCTAAATATTGGGTGTCAGACTTACAATTTAAAATTTTGGACGAATGCTTACAATTACATGGTGGTTACGGCTATATCAATGAATACAATGTAGCACAAGCATGGAGAGATGCCAGAGTCGGTAGAATTTATGGTGGTACGAATGAAATTATGAAAGAGATTATCGGTAGAAGTATGGGCTTTTAAGGTTTTATGGCTATAATTTCACCAGACAATCATCTTAGTTTAGTAAAAAAATAGACTGTTTGATGCCATAAATATTAGATGCTGAACACCTTCCGAATCAAATATATTTAGCATCAAGCATCCAGTATTCAGTATATGAAACAAGAAACAATTAATCGCCTAAATGAACATAAACTCCAGTTTTTGACTGATATGGGCTGTTTGATAAAAGATGTAGACTCCGAAAAAGGTATCTGCGAAATGGAGTTTAATATTAGTAAAAGATATTGCCATAGTGTAGACATTATTCAAGGTGGATTTGTTACGACAATGTTGGATGCGGTAACCTCGCATGCAGTTTTTGCGGTACACGCTAACTTAAGAGCCTTATCTACTTTAGAGGTAAAAGTGATGTTTTATGAAGCTAGTCGTGCAGGTAAATTCAAAGCCATCGGCCGAATCGATAGAATGGGAAGAAGTATCGCTTTTTTGAGTGGGGATTTATATAATGATGCTGGTCAACGAACAGCAAGTATTACTTCTACTGCTAAAATTTCTTTACCAAAATAAAATATATATTAGTTTTTTAGCTAATAAGTTGACATTTTAAAAGGTTTATTAATTTTTTTAGGAATGTTTATGTAAATTGAGCTTAGCTCAGTACATGCAATAATTAAATGAAGATTTAATTAGCTAAACCATGAACCCAACACCTGTTATTAAGTACTCTTTTATGCTATTGCTATGTCTATCTAGCTTGTGCCTAAAAGCAAATTCCCCCTTTTCTACCCCCATCTTGTCATCTAATGCTATTATTGACACCATCATCTGCGAAGGCGACTGCGTCGTTTTTGACAATACTTCCTTTTGTGAAGAAGGAACGTTCCAATTGGGTAATAACCGTACTTTAAGATTAAATTTAGCACCTCTGGTTCAACAAACAAGTTTAACGATATGCGAAGGCGAAACCTACCCTGGTCAAGACTGGGCCACTACTGGAATGTATAATTATCAAACCCCAATGGGGGCTTGTAATATTACAGTTTGGGTGGATTTACGCGTAGAACAACCTAAAGAAACTTACATAAACCAAGTAGTTAAATTTGGAGAATGCTATGATTTTGGACCCAATACTTTATGCCAAAGTGGGGAGTATGAATTAAGATATACCACTGTACATGGATGTGATAGTACCGTCTATATTAACTTGGTGGTTGAAGAATTACTAGTAGATACACTACCATCTGTTAGTGTTTGTCCAGGTGGGACTTATACTCCTGATGGCATGGATACTCTATTGACCAATACTGGGTTATATCAATTTTATGGGACGAATGCTGCAGGGCGACCTACCTTAACTATATTAGATTTTCGTGTTGAATCTGAGATTATTACTTACCTAGAAGAGATGGTTTGTCAAGGCAATTCCTTTATCTATGATGGACAAGCCTATAACCAATCTGGCATTTATGAATTTCCCTACACCGCTGCTAGTGGTTGTGATAGTCTAGTGGTATTAGATTTAACCATTGGTTCGGTGATAACTACCACTTTAAATGAATCTATTGCTGCCGACCAATTTATAGTTATTGGTAACAATGTAGTTAATCTTCAAGGTAGTTACGAGTTTGTTTTTCAGTCTGCTTTGGGTTGTGATAGCATTGTGCAATTGGAGCTTTCTATATTAGGAACTCAGGACCCTATCGTTTTTGATGATATAAGCATAGCTGACGAAATTTGTAATGGTATTTTACGTAGAAATTTATGTTTAAAAGACCTTCCATTTATTTTAGGTGCGAATACTTTTTATCAAGGTGGTACTTTTGACTTGATTTATATACCTCCTGATGGTTGTGTGACAGATATTAGGTTAGAACTGGACGTGGAAATAAATACCGAATTATTAATGGAACAAATTTGTGAAGGGGATAGTTATCGGATGAATAATTCTGAATACACAGAGACGGGTATATATCGAGATACCTTAATTTCAGTAACTAGTAATAACTGTGATAGTATTATCATTTTGGATTTAACAGTAATGCCTACTAAAGAATCGACCATTTCAAAGACTATTTGCTGGGGAGAACCCTTCGTAATTGATGGTCAATTTATTACAGAATCTGGTGAATATACGCAGATGTATCAAACCAAATTTGGTTGTGATAGCTTAGTTATTACCGATTTAACCGTTGAGGGTGGTCCAAATCCTGATATGGTACAAATGACATTATGCGCAGGGGATAGTTATGCAGATGATATTGGTAATCAAGTATTTGTAAGTGGTATTTACAATTTTAGATTTATCGATGTAAGTGGCTGTGATAGCGTGGTTACCTTAGATTTGTTAATACCTGATACGGTGCGCCAAGATATTGATACCTTCTTTTGTGTTGGGGAAACATTTGAGCTTGAAAATTTTTCGGTTACTCGTTCTGGAATTTACCGCGAGCGATTTATGAGTTCAGCTGGATGTGATAGTTTGGTAAAATATACCTTGACAGCTTTAGACTGTGAAATTAGTTCGGTACAAGACGCAGATACGATTATTTGTGGTGGGAATACAGGTGAATTTTCTTTTATGCTTATCAAAGGTCAAGCACCTTTTTCTTACCAATGGGTGTCTGAGAACGGCTTGTGGAGTGGGGAAGGAGTAGATTTGAATCTACGGGAAGAAGTGGTGGTAGAAGGCTTGCCAAGTGGCGAGTATAGTATTGTTGTTACCGACCGAAATGGTATGGAGGCTATTTTAGAAGTCATCATTTTTCGCCCTGAAATAATTACCGCAGAATGGATTTTACCTCCCTTGCAAGGGAATACTCATTTAGCTTGTTCAGAAGATATTGGCGCTTTTCTTGAAATTACGCCTGCAGGCGGTCTGCCACCATACCGTTATCAATGGAGTAATGGAACAGTAAACACCAATAGAATTGAAGGCTTATCAGCAGGAATGCATACCGTTACCATTACCGATGATTTTAATTGTCCATTCATCATTAACGAAGAAATAACGGAACCACCCCCGCTCATTTTCAATGCTGCTGGTGAGAACTCGACTTGTGAAGACCAAGCCTCTGGGCAAATTAACATCACAGGGACAGCAGGAGGAACGGCGCCCTATCAATATCAATTAGGAGGGAGTAACAATGCATCTGTTGAAAATAGTTTTCAAAATCTTGCAGCAGGGGATTACCAAATCAATGCCACAGATGCCAATGGTTGTCAGACAGATACTACGGTTCAAATAACCGCACCAGAAATTCTCTCTTTGGATTATGATAGAGATATTTTGATAAAATTAGGAGAGACCTATGATGTAGAAATTTTTAGTTCAGGAACGCCCCAAACTATCAGTTGGGAAACAGCAGATGGATTGTCTTGCGAAGATTGCCTAGACGTGGCACTTAATCCTGTAAATAATAGTGTATACACTTTGACGGTTACTTCAAAAGATGATTGTGCTACCATCATAGATTTAAATGTTACCGTGCTAAAAGATAGATATGTCTTTATTCCCAATATTTTTAGCCCCAATTTAGATGGATTGAATGACCAATTTACCATTTTCGGTAATCAAGCAGTAGCCAATGTTGATTTCTTGCAGGTTTACTCTCGTTGGGGGGAACTCCTATTCGAAACTTATGATATGGTCCTTAATGACGAAAGGAAAGGATGGAATGGCTATCACCGTGGTAAGAAAATGAATCCCGGTGTTTATGTTTGGCAAGCAAAAATTACCTTTATTGACGGAGAAAGTTTGATGTACCATGGAGACGTTACTTTGATGGAGTAAGGAAATTTTGGGCTTGCGTAATCAGTATGCCAATAATAATAATTAAGCCACTCAAATAGTGGTATCCATAAATTTGTTCCCCAAAAAATATTCCAGCGACTCCAGCTGATACAGGAACAAAATTCATGAAAATACTTGACCGACTTGCCCCAATTACTGCAACTCCTTTATTCCATGCTAGATATGCTAATCCTGTCCCAAAACAGCCGATGCCAACGGCGGACATCCAGTAATAGGTGTCGTGAGTAGTACTAATTGAAGGTGCAGCAAAGGGAAGTATACAGGCAAAACCCAGTAGACAAATAGTATTGGTGAAAATCGTGAAGTGCATATTAGAAAAAGCGCCCGCATACTTTTTTACCCATACATTGTGCAGGGCAAACACTAAATTGGCGATAAAAATTAAAATATCTCCTTTGGAAAAAGCTAGTTGTAAAAGGTTGTCCAAATTACCTTTGGATAATAAAATGGTAACTCCTAAAAAAGAAATAATCATTCCAATTACTTCATTTTTTGTAATTACCGTTTTTAAAAGAAAATAAGAAAATATCAAAGTCATCGCAGGATTTAACCCTACGATTAAGGACGCATTAATGGGAGAGGTATAAAGCATTCCTAGAAAAAAGCAGACATTGAAACCAAATAGGCCAATTACTCCGACCAATAACAAACCCTTCCACTCTAATAAAAATAAATTGGGGCTAGGTAAAGTTTTAACGCTTATCACCAATAATGTCAATACACCAAATACATATCGCCAAAACCCAGCTTCTACAAAACTAGACTCGCTTAGCATTTGCTTAGCAAAATGAAAGTTTAAGCCCCAACAGATAACGGTAAAAAGTAAGAATGCAATTGACTTCATGTGTGATTATTGATATTTAAACTTTTAACCCAACGGTTTAATATTTTATTTCTCTACCTACTAAAAATGAATATTATCGCCCTACGCTGCTTCGCAGCTCGGGCGAGAGAGGGAGCTTGAGGGTGAAGCGGATTTTTTTGAGCCTAAAGCTCGAAAAAATCCGCTTCACCCTCGAAACTCCCCCCAGTTTTCGCCGCGCAGCGGCGAAAACTACAAAATAATTTTAGTAGGGTAGCGTAATATTTTATTTAGTTCCGTAATATATTCTACCGTAAAGCTTATACTTTTGACAAAATTTTCGCAATAAAAACAAAATAATGATAAAAGAAAAATTTGACCTAACAGGTAAAGTCGCTATTATCACAGGCGCATCTAAAGGTATCGGCGAAGCAATGGCTAGAGGAATGGCAGAATTTGGGGCAACAGTAGTGGTAAGCAGCCGAAAACAAGCAGCAGTAGATGAAGTAGCCAACCAGTTTCAAACAGAAGGATTAAAAGCAATAGGCATCGAATGTCACGTCGGGAATGCTGAACATCGGACAGTACTGATAGAAAAAGTAATGGCAAAATACGGTCGCATAGATATTTTAATCAATAACGCAGGAACCAATCCGTATTTTGGACCGCTCCTCAAAATGCCTGATAATTTATACCAAAAAACGATGGATATTAATATCAATTCTGCCATTGCTTTAAGTAATTTGGTGCATCCAATTATGAAAGCTCAAGGAGGTGGCAGTATCATTCATGTAAGTTCCATTGAAGGCTTGCATCCATCAAAATTAATGACGGCTTACAATATCAGTAAAACGGCATTGTTGATGCTTGGTAAAAATCAAGCAATAGAGTGGGGGAAGGACAATATTCGAGTCAATATGATATGCCCAGGCTATGTTCGGACTAAACTAAGCGAGGCTTTACTATCTGATGAAAAAGCACATAAAAGTTTACAAGAAAATGCGGCTTTAGGTAGATATTCGACCCCTGATGAAATGGCTGGATTAGCAGTTTTTCTTGCTTCCGATGCTAGTTCCTATATGACAGGCTCAACGATTGTGAATGATGGTGGGTTATTGCATGCGCCATTATTTTAAAGAAAAGAGAGCTTCCAGAACTTCAAGTTCTTGAAGCTCTTCTCCAAAAGATTTTTTACTAAACTATTAGCCAGATTTACCACTTACAACTCACCACTCACAACTAACTAATTCCCCATTCCCTCAATACCTCCTCCGTATCTTCCCCAGCCGCACGAGCTCCATATTGCACCTCACTTTCTGTTCTACTAAATCGGGGTGCAGGAGCAGGTTGCATCATCCCATCCACTTCAATATAGGTTTGTCGAGCCACATTATGCGGATGCTTTTGCGCTTCTAAGAAATCTAAAACGGGGGCAAAACAAACATCTGTCCCTTCCATAATTTCACACCACTCATCTCTAGTTTTGGCTTTAAAAATAGTAACTAATTTTTCTTTCATATTGGGCCATTCCTTTTGATTCATTTGAAAACCGAAAGTTTCTTTGTCCAAGCCTGCTTTTTCCATTAACAGCGCATAAAACTGAGGTTCAATCGAACCGATAGAAACATATTTACCATCTTTAGTTTCATAAGTATCATAAAAATGAGCTGCGGAATCTAATAAGTTAGATGCTCTTTTAGGAGACCACATACCCATTGCATGCAGGGAATTAAACATAGCCATCAACACGGCAGAACCATCTGTCATCGCAGCATCTACCACTTGCCCTTTTCCAGAAGCTTTAGCTTCAATGACTGCTGCTAAAATTCCCATTACTAAAAACATCCCTCCACCACCATAATCTCCTACTAAGTTCAACGGAGGTACTGGATTTTCATTTTTCCGCCCCATTGCGTACAAAGCACCAGTCAAAGCAATATAGTTGATGTCATGTCCAGCAGCTTTTGCCAAAGGTCCTGTTTGCCCCCATCCAGTCATTCGACCGAAAACTAATTTAGGATTTCTAGCCAAACAAACGTCAGGGCCAATTCCTAATCGTTCCATCACTCCTGGGCGAAATCCTTCGAATAGTACGTCTGCTTTATCGACCAATTGTAATAAGGTCTTAATCCCTTCTTCGTTTTTCAAATTCAGCGAAATAGACTTTTTCCCTCTTCGACTACAGTCAGGCAATCTTCTTTTATGCGGGTCTGTTCTACGTTCTACGGAAATAACTTCTGCACCCATGTCTGCAAGCAACATTCCTGCAAATGGTCCCGGTCCGATGCCTGCCATTTCAATAACCTTTATTCCTTTTAGTGGTCCCATTTATTGATAATTATTTTGGTTTATTAATTTGTATCCCTTTTATTTTAAAAGGATTACAATCATACAATTATTTATTTGAATTTTTATAATAGATTTTAAAAAACTAGATTAAATAAGTCAAGAGTTGGCGTAGATTCACTACATTAGCAAATAGAATTCCCTAATCTCATTTATCAATCTTTAAGCTTCATTCTACAAATGGCAAATAAACCAATAGCAACCACCAAATCTGGTCAACTTGAAGGAACTTGGCAATCAAAGGAAAGTATTGCCGTTTTTAAAGGCGTTCCATTTGCTAAACCACCTATCGGCAATCTTCGTTGGCGACCGCCACAGCCTGTAGAATCCTGGACAGGAATTAAAAAGGCCACAAAATTTGGTGCGTATGCGATTCAACAAGGCTCTTTTATTCATGCTTTTTTAGATGGATTAGTAGATGGGCAAGGTTGGGGATGGTTGCGTACTTTTTTTGTAAAAACGCTATTAAAAATAGCACCTACGCCAAAAGAAAGTGAAGATTGTTTGTACCTAAACGTCCGAACCCCTTCAATGGAAGAAACGGCTAAGTTACCCGTCATGGTTTGGATTCATGGAGGCGACCATCAGGATGGAAGTGGCAATGATATTTACTATGATAGTAATACGATTTCTGAAAAAGGAATTGTGTTTGTCAGTATCAACTATCGATTAGGATTAATGGGGTATTTTACCCATCCTGAATTAAGCCAAGAATCTGAAAATAAAGTATCTGGAAATTATGGTACACTAGACCAAATTGCTGCTTTAGAATGGGTAAGAGATAACATTACCGCCTTTGGAGGTGACCCCAACAACGTTACTATTTTTGGGGAATCTGCTGGTGGAGAATCGGTAGCCCATTTATTATCGAGTCCACTTTCTAAAGGGTTATTTCACAAAGCTATTCTTCAAAGTCCTGCCAATAGCGGGCAAATGCAACACTTATTTGAACCATTCTTGGATTATCCTAAAGGGGAAGATAGAGGAACTGCTTTTGCAGCAGCAGCAGGAATAACAGGAAATAATCAACTAGAAAAATTGCGTCAATTATCAGCTACGCAATTACAAAAAATTATTCAGCAACAAGACACTCTTGCTGGTTTTTACCCAATCATTGATGGCTATGTACTTCCTAAAAGTCCATTCTTAGCATTTGAAGAAGGTGAGCAACATAAAGTACCGGTTTTACTTGGAAGCAATGCTAACGAAGGGACTTTAATCCATGCAATGTTTCCTACGCCAATGATGGAATTTCGTTTTCAACCAATAGCGTCTGACAAGTTGCCAGCTATTTTTTATGAACAGTTTTCGGAAGAAGCAGAAGCATTAATAAAATTATATCCTGGATTAGAAAAGCGAGCTGCTAAAGCAGAAATAGACTTTTTAGGAGATGATATGTTTGGTGCAAAAGCACGGTTTTATGCGGAGAAAATAACAGAAGCCAATCAACCCAGCTATTATTATCTATTTAATCGAACGCCACCTAGTCCTCGACAGTCGGCAGGTGCTTTTCATGCCGCCGAGCTTCCTTTCGTTCATGGGAAAAGTGTTCCGATTTTACCTTTAGATGAAGCGGACCAGAAGTTGTCTGCGGTGATGGTTAATTATTGGACACAGTTTGCTAAAACAGGCAATCCAAATGGAAATGGAAACGCTGAATGGACTGCTTTCGACCCTAATAATCCTCAATGGATGATTTTGGGCACTAAAAAAGTAGGAATGGAATCGGTTGAGCGAGAAGATAAATATACCCTTATGATTGCTAGAATGAAACGGAATATTCAGAAAATGAGCGCTTTAAATTCAATGAATACTATTTCCTAAATAAATGACTAATTAACCATGAAAAAAATAAGTCCGTCATTTTGTTTTAGTTTTCTTTTTCTAAACAGCTATGCTGGTTAGAAAAAGGAAGCTAAAGCAAAATGTTAAAGGACGGATTTATTTTTTCATCATCACTAATGCATGAATTTTGATATACCCAAACACATTGCCGATTATTTAAAGGAATTGGATGATTTTATAGCAAAAGAAATTAAACC
>CALJVJ010000364.1 GCA_937974625.1 uncultured Saprospiraceae bacterium | reverse complement strand
ATCTCCTTTTTTTACGGCTTTTAAAATAGGATGCACGGTTTGTGCTGAAACACCCAAGGTAGAAATAGTAAGGATTACTAATAAGCTTAATAGTCTCATTTTTTGATTTTAATAATTTGTAAAATTTATTTAATCGAAATTACGATGAACTTTTCTTGGTGCCGTTTTTATTTGTTGAAGGGAGTTATGGACGTGACCAATTCATTATTAGCATCATCAAATCTGGTTCATTCGTAAAAAGCACATGTTTGTGTCAATTTTTGAATGCTTTGTATATTTTATTGCACGGAATTATAATAATTACCTATTTTCGGAAGATGAATTGGAAAAAAGACTATTGGCAATATATATGGATTTTGGGGACTATACTTTTCTGGTTTGCTGCTGGAGCTAATTTTTTTGATGGTCAATGGAATAACCCACCAGATTATTATTTCCAATATGAGGAAGGAATGACGGAGGCAGAAAGACAAGCTGAATTCTTTAGAGTTGAAGGACGCTTATTTTGGAAAATATTGGCGAATACCATTCATTTGTTTTTGCCCTTTGCTATCCTAGTTTATGGTAACTGGTTTTATTTGGTGAAAAATTTTTTGAGTAAGCAAAAGTATTGGGCTTATTTATGGAGGCTAACGCTCTTTCTATTTTTGATTGCTTTTGTACTTAATTTTCAACCTGAATTAACGATTGAACAGAATGTAAAGACACAAGGAGAAACTATTTGGATTATTCCTAATTTTTTATCGGTTCTCACATTAACCTTTTGGGTTACTGTTTTCACCACACCACTTTATCTATCCTATAATTGGTTTCAACAAAATGCTCAGTTAGCTAATTTAAAAAGTGAAAAATTGGAGACAGAGCTTTCTTTTCTCAAAAGCCAAATTAACCCGCATTTCTTCTTTAACACGCTGAATAATTTGTATGCATTGACGCTGGAAAATTCAACAGTAGCTCCCGAAGTTATTTTAAAATTATCCGATTTGATGCGCTACACTATTTATGATGGACGAGCTGAAAGTGTTTCACTCCAACAAGAAATTACTTTTATTGAAAATTATTTGGAGTTACAACGAATTCGATTGCATAAAAAATCGTCCATCACTTTTCAACACAACGTTAGTTGCCCGACCTTAGCTGTTCCGCCCTTATTATTTGTTATTTTCTTGGAAAATGCTTTTAAACACGGCGTCGAAACCCTTAGAGATAATGCCATTGTAGATATAGAAATATCTGAAAATGAAGGAGTTGTAAAATTTTATGCCTTGAATAATTATGACCATGAAGAACGGAAATTAACTGACGGTCTGGGACTTGAAAATGTCAAACGTCGCTTAAAATTGCTCTTTGGTGATCAATATAAATTAGACATAGTAGACCAAGAAAATACCTATAGGGTATATTTGAGTTTAGGAATAGTTAAATAATAAATTTTCATTTCTAAGAAAAAAAAAATCCGTATAAAAACGCAATTCATTAATGTACCTTTCTTTAAACTTGACGGTATGAATTATTTGATTATTGATGATGAACCTTTGGCGCATCGAGTTATTGAGAAGTATACCCAAAAACTTCCTTCTTTGACTAAAATTGGCAATGCTTATGATGCCTTTGAAGGATATGAATTCCTTATTTCTGACTCGGTTGATTTGATTTTTTTAGACATTAATATGCCTAAACTAAAAGGCTTAGATTTTTTGCGCACTTTGGCAAAACCACCAATTGTGATTATCACCTCTGCCTATCGAGAATATGCTTTGGAAGGTTTTGAATTAAACGTTTGCGACTACCTTTTAAAACCTTTTAGTTTTGAGCGGTTTCTTATGGCTGTAAATAAAGCGGCATCCTTAGAAAAAAAAGAATTGCCAACTTTCTTATCCCAGAGTAATCTAAATACTCTACAAGATGCTGCTAAGAAGATTTTTATCAAAGGAGACCGCAAATATCATCAAATTGATTTATTGGACATCCTTTACTTAGAAAGTTATGGCAGTTATGTTAAGATTTTTTTGAAGGATCATATGATTTTAACGCATGAAACGACAAGCCATTTTGAAAATATCTTGCCGAAGTCTGCTTTTATGAGGGTTCATAAATCTTATATCGTCGCCATCCAAAAAATAGAAATTATAGAGGGAAACCGACTTAAAATTGGAGATAAACAAATTCCTATTGGAAATTTTTATAAAAAAGATGTAAAAAAATTGATAAAAGGTTAGGTCCTAAGTTCTAATTTTGCGACTAGAAAAATGTATCTTTGCCAGCGACTTTGTTGATCTAGAAGATAATACTAAATAGACTTAAATATGGAATTAAGACCTTTGATAATCTTTTTGCTCTTTGGATTATTTGCTTGTAAATCTGATACTTTTGAAGATAGTTCTAAGATTGGACAACTTAAAAAAGCATTAACCACTAGTCCCACAAAAGAAAATAGAGACTTGTTAATTAACGCCTACCAAGATGCTGTAAAAGCTAAACCTAATGATGTAAGTAATAGTACGTTATTTTCTGAAATGGCAAAGTTGCATGTCGAAAATAACGCTGCTGTCATGGGATTACAGACTTTGATGCAAGGAATATCAGATTACCCTACGGCTGATGGCGTCGCGGATAATGTTTGGATGTTATCCTCTATTTATGAGCAAAATATCCAAAGCCCTACCGTAGCGACTATTATTAAAAAACTATATTTACAGGTATTCCCAAACGGTACACATGCGGCAACTGCTAAGCAAGCCTTAGCTAACAGCCCTAACAGCATCGTTGATGATATTACTGCCTTAGGTAGCAGTATGTATGATGAGACGACACATAAAGTAGATTTTCAAGCAGCTAATGACTATATCAGAGTTTGTGAGCTATTTGCTTTGGTGCAGCCTAAGAACACTCAAAGTCCAGAATATTTACACAAAGCTGGAGAGACTGCTCGTGCGGTTAGGTCATTTCCAAAAGCCGTTGCTATTTATGATTGGATTTATACCCAATATCCGAATTATGAAAAAGCAGCACAGGCATTGTTTTTAAAAGCTTTTACTTACGATAATGATTTAAACGATAAGGCAACTGCCAAGGCACTATATGAGGAGTTTTTAAAGAAATTTCCTGAAGATGATTTCGCGGATGATACCCAATTTCTATTAAATAATTTAGGAAAGGATGATGAGGAAATTATCAAAGGATTTAATGAAAATTAGACCTTAATATCCTCTACAAAAAAGCGGTATCGAAATATCTTCGGTACCGCTTTTTTGTATTAAGGAGTTAGAAATAAAATTGGAACAAGTTTATTCCATTGTTATCAATTTTTTATCAAATGGATTGAGTGCGGTGCCACTAGCTTTAGCCTCTGCTTCTATGTAATATTCCGAATTAACCGCTCTTAATTTTTTAGCTACTTTTACTAAACCACTGAAAAGAATATTTTTATCTTCTAATTTATCCATTTCAGATTTCACCAATTCGAATGGTAAGGAAAAATCAACCTCAATTGGGGTCTCTTTAGGTATCTTGATTTTTTGTTCTAACACAATTTCTCCTAAGCGGTATTCGTCGGTCATTTTTTCCTCTTTCCTGCCTCTTGAAAATCGCTCTACCATCACCACTTTGATATAGCTAACTTCCTGTTCGTTCATAGATAAGAACCGAATTTTACCTTTAATCGAATTGTCCGTTTCTTTAATCTTTTCTGGTAAGATTAATTCCAATTTTACCCCTTCTATCCCTAACCATTTTTTGACTTTTTTAAACATATTGACGTTTTTTAAACACGTTTTTTTCTTTAGACGTAGGTCTATGTTTAAAATAACGTATTAATTCAGAAAAAGATAAGGATTTTCTATTAATGTAGGGATGTTATGGACGAACAAAATTTAAAGATTCGGTGAATCTTTAAATTTTGTGAGCCGCAAAGCGGTTGGGAAGGCCTAGCTGTACCGATGTTTCGTCCCTACGGGACGGTTAGGTTTGCAGTACTTTGGGGTTACCGATGTTTCGGCCCTATGGGACGGTTAGGTTGCAGTACTTTTTGGGGGACCGATGTTTTGTAATTACTGGACTATTAGGGCGTATCGCTCCTAGGGTTATCGGTGTTTTGTCCTTGCTGGACGTGGGGCTTGGGATGAAATTCAATGGTGTATTCTGAAACTAATCTTTACGGAAACTTCGGAAACTTATCAAAATCTGGCTGTCGCTTTTCTAAAAAGGCATTTCTTCCTTCCTCTGCTTCATCGGTCATATAGCCTAATCGAGTTGCTTCTCCTGCGAAAATCTGCTGACCTACTAATCCGTCATCAATCATGTTAAAGGCAAATTTTAGCATTTTGATAGCCATTGGACTTTTCTTTAATATCTCCTGTGCCCATTCATAAGCAGTTTCTTCTAATTCGGCATGTGGAATCGCTGCGTTTGCCATTCCCATATCAACAGCTTCTTGCGCCGAATAGTTTTTCCCTAAAAAGAAGATTTCTCTTGCTCTTTTTTGCCCAACTTGCCTTGCTAAATAAGCAGAACCATA
>CALJVJ010000363.1 GCA_937974625.1 uncultured Saprospiraceae bacterium | reverse complement strand
AGAGGCAAATACAATAGATTTACTACCGGATTATACAATGTTTTCTCTTTAGACTTTCCAGGTTCCAATATGAGTGGTGGGGATGATATGCACGGATTTTATATTCCTGAGCCTATGGTCGTAAGCTTCGAAGCATTTGGTTTATCCGCAAATATGTCTTCTTTCTTATTCAAAGGAACCGAAAGATGCTCTGGAAGTGCTTGTTCTTATACCTTAACTCAATTGGTCGCCTACTCTAACACTAACTCTACAACAGAAGATATAATTCCTAATGTGTACTTAGAGCCTGGCTTCTATATTTATGTGATTGATGCGCCATATGGCGTAGCGAGTGATTACGATTTAAGATTTAGATGTGGTGGTTCTGATGATGGTTTGACAAGTAGCATCTGTACCTTATTCGGAGAAGATGGTTTTGAAGATTATGAAAACGGAGACTTAACAGAACAAAGTTGCCACTGGTCTATGTGGACAGTCGGTTCGGATAATGACGCTATTGTTCAAGGGTCTTGGAATAAATACCTTAAAATCAAAAGAGCTGCATATGCTACTTCCGATAATCAGCCAGATATTTTATTGAATGTCAATGATGCAGCACCTGTTCACCATGTCAACTTTAAAATGTGGGTGCCAAGAAACCGTTCTGCTACTTTTAACTTACAAAAGAACTTGACAGTTGATAACGCTAGTAATGAAATAGGAGCAGGGTTCTTTTTCAAGCCAGATGGTACAGGTTATGTCTTAGTAAACGGTCGAAGTACTTACTTCAGTTACACACCTGACAGTTGGATGAGAATTTACATAGACATTCACAACCAAGAAGACAATGTAGTAGGGTTTTATATCAATGATAGATTAATTGCTGAGTTTCCTGCCAGTTGGAATATGTACGGAGCTTATGGTTCTAAACAATTGGAAGCAATCAATTTCTTCCCACATAGAACGGATGGCTTATTCTACTTGAATGATGTATCTGTATTAGACTAAAAAAAGCCGAGAAATTAAATTTACGGCTCTCGATTTTAAATACGGGGAATCGAGTACAACAACTCGATTCCTACTTTAACCAAAGGAAAACTTCCCACTCAATAATTTCAAATTTTATAAAACAAGTATTAATAACTATAAAATGCTTAAGGGATTTACCTCCTTTCAAGTCTATTTTTTAACACTAAAAAATTAAATATCATGAAATCTATTCAAATAATTTTAACAGCTCTTTTAGTTTCTATTTCTTCTTTTGCATTCGCTCATACTTCTCTTAATGCTTTTGCAGGAAATTGGGAAAACATAGATAACAATACAAGAGGATTGACAAAAGTCTTAGTAAAAATCAAGTCAGGAAATCCTTATGTACAAGGTTATGGTGCTTGTTCTCCTAGAGATTGTAATTGGGGAAGTATTAAAGGCACTTATTTTAAAACGGATGGTAAAAATTTTATTAGTGCCAACTACAAACATAACAATGGAATCACCAATCAAATAGTCATGCGAATTTCTGGGGATAAAATGATTGCCAAAGTACATACCACTTTTAAAGATAGTCGGAAACCAATGACGAAGTATTACACGATGAAAAAGAAAAATAGTACCAGTGAAGTTGGGGCATTCTCAGGAATTTGGGTCAACCAAGATGCGAATACTAGAGGCTTAACTAAAGTGAAAGTAAAAGTCACTGGAAATACACCATATGTACATGGTTTTGGTAGTTGTTCACCAAGGGATTGCGATTGGGGAAATATCAGAAGTACTTTTTTTAATACA
Organism: uncultured Saprospiraceae bacterium; assembly: GCA_937974625.1. GTDB lineage: Bacteria > Bacteroidota > Bacteroidia > Chitinophagales > Saprospiraceae > JAFMDF01. The sequence continues at coordinate 21,477 of CALJVJ010000363.1, read as the reverse complement.
GATGGCAAAAATTTCATCAGTGCTAATTATAAGTTTGATAATGGCATTACTCAACAAATAGTTATGCGTTTATCCGGCGGAAAAATGATTGCTAAAGTTCATTCTACTTATAAAGATAGTCGAAAGCCGCAAACGAACTACTACACGATGCGAAGACAATAATTGGAATAGCTAACCTCCGCAAATGACTCCACAAAATCAAGTTTTACAGGGGATTAAATGACATTGTTTAATCCCCTTTTTTTCCTAAGAAACGATTAAAAATAACTTCCCGATTCTCAAATGATTGCTTTTTTATAATGGGTTGAAAACCTATTAAAAAAGAATCAATTGAAAATCTAAATGGGAAAGTTATTTTTTAATCAATACTAAATCGTAAAAAAAATTATCATGTTATATAAAAATGTCATTCATCTAATGCTCCTCCTCTTTTTAAGTACTAGTCTTTATGCTCAAGAAGGTACTTATTTCATTCAATCTGCTATCGGAGGTAAATACCTTGATGTTCAATGGGGAAAGGCAGATGATAATACGCCCTTACATTTATGGCCTGAGAATCAGGGTCATGCTCAAAAATTTACGATTGAAGATGCGGGGGGCGGGTATTTCTATTTAAGGTCTCATGTTGGTAGTAAAAAATATGTTCACGTGCAAGAAAACACTAGAGCAGCTAAAGCTTTAGTGGTTATCAAAAGAGGTAGAGGCAGCCAAACTTCAAAGTGGTTTTTTGAAAAAGCAGGCGGCGGATATTACCTTATAAAATCAAGATTAGGTACTTACTTGGACGTACAATGGGGAAGTAATGCTGATGGCACTCCAATTTGGATGTGGGAAAGAAATGCAGGTAAGGCACAAAAGTGGCGATTCATGCAGCCAAGAAACAATCGATTAGTTCCTCAAAGACTTTTTGGTAATAATGCTGCTCCTCAAGGTAGAAATGGAAGCCTTCCATTAAAAAACCTACCCGTTAAGGTGACGGTGGAAAATGTTCGTCATGTATATGGAGATGACGGAGGAGATGAAAATTTTGAATATTATACAAAAATTAGAGTCGCGAGGGGGTGGAATTGGCGAGGGAGCCAAGTTAAGCCAGAAATTTATCCTAAATACAAACATAATTTATTTAGGGCTGACCCTACTGGTACCAACAATTCCATTTATCCTTATTCTTCCTCTCGATATTTGGATAAAGGTACCTCTCAATTTAAAGTATACATCTCAGTATATGACTATGATGATGCTTCTGGTGATGATTGGGTCGATATTAATCCTATTAGAGGAACAAGAGATTTAGAATTATATGTTGATACGAATAGAAACCAAATATTTTATCAAGAAAATGGGAGAAGAAAATTGGTAGGAAACAAAGGGGATTCTTTTGAATTGGCTGGAAGAGATTTTAGGCTGGGTGATGAATTAGCTGCTAGTATTACCTTAAAAATAGATTGGCAGAATTAATATTAACTGCTTAGAATTTCTTAAAAATCTAGGATTATACTTTCAATCGGACAAGGTCGTCCGATTGAAAGTATTTTCGTTTCTATGATAAAGGCCGAGGCAAAGCGCCTGCTTTTTTCGCCCAGTCCATCCACATTTGTGCCATCTCTTTCACTTTTCCAGGATGCTCCGTAGCTATATCATGCATTTCTGTACGGTCTTTTTCCATATCAAATAATTCCCATTCTTCTAAAGGAAGTTCTTCTATTTTGTCCCATACAAAGGCATGTTTTTTATCAACTTTTGAAACCAGTTTCCATTTGCCCATCCGTACTGCTCGATTGCCTTCGTGCTCCCAATAAATGGCTTTTCTATCTAGGTTTTTATTATCAAAAACAGGCAATAAACTCTTTCCTGCTAATGGGATAATCTCGTTATTCTTATAAGTTTTGGGATAGTCGGCTTCCGCTAAATCTACACAAGTTGCCATGATGTCTATCAAATGAGCGGGTTCCGATCTAAAAGCTCCTTTATCCTTGATTTTAGTTGGCCAATGCGCAATCAAAGGAGTAGAAATGCCTCCTTCATGCACCCAATGTTTGTATTCTCGGAAAGGGGTGTTACTCACATTTGCCCAATTATATCCATAGGCGGTGTAGCTTTCTGGCGGACCGGGCATCTCCGCTTTCATTAATCTTACAGGTTTCCCATCTCTGGTCATAAATGGGACCATCTCTGTTTGTAAATCATTCGGTTTTAAAGTGACTCTATCTTCTATTGCTGGTCTGTTTTTTATCCAACTTAAATCTTCTGCACAAGCTCCATTATCTTGTAGAAAAAGGATTAAGGTATTATCCAATTCTCCTTTAGCTTTTAGGGCAGCTACAATTTGTCCGATACCTTCATCCATTACAGTGGTCATTGCGGCATAGGTTTCCATGTTGGCTAATTCCCACTCTTTGTCTGGAATATTTTCACTCCAAGGTTCCACGAAAGCATCTCTAGGGGTCATTTCCCATGTTGGCTGGACTAGTCCCATCTTTTTCATCCGCTCAAATCGTTCTTTTCTCACCACATCCCAACCTTTATCATATTGCCCTTTGTATTTAGCAATCGCTTCTGCGGGTGCATGCAAAGGCCAATGAGGGGACTGATAAGAAACGTACAGAAAGTATGGATTATCCGTTTGGTGTTCTTCTATACATTGGATGGCATAATTAGTAAAATCAGTGGTCGAATAGAACCCTTCTCTTGGTGCAACATACTCATTATCCTCACACAATGAACGAGGGTCATATAAACTTCCCGCTCCAGATATCATCCCAAAAAACTTATCAAACCCTCGCTGTCTTGGCCAATTCTTTTTATCAGGATTCTCTACCACATACGGCGTAATGTGCCATTTTCCAGACAGGTAAGTCGAATAACCCGCTGGCTTTAAGGCTTCTCCTATCGTTATAGCATTGGCACTTAAATCGCCTTGGTAGGCAGGGGTGCCTCTATCGTTTACCATATGCCCTACCCCAGCCTGTTGTGGGTATAATCCTGTCAATAAAGAAGCTCTCGTTGGACAACATCTAGCCGTATTATAAAAATTGGTGAACCTTAAGCCATTCGCCGCTAATTTATCCAAATTGGGTGTTTGTATCTCTCCCCCATAGCATCCAAGGTCGGAATAGCCCATATCATCTCCCATAATTAGGATAATATTGGGCCGAGCATCATCGTCAACTGTTGTGGCGCTTGGATGTTGGCAGGCTATAAAAATGGCTAAGGATACTAAAATAAACATTGTAGTAAATTTCATCTTAATTTTTTTTTCATCATCACTTTATAAGCAAGATAAAATAAATGGACCTATTTATCTTTCGTAGTTTTTCGTTATTTTTGCGACGACGAATTACTTTGTTTGATTCGTTACTTTAGCAAGTATACTAATTTTACGCTTAATTCTTAATCTTCGGTTAAACTAACATTATGCAAAGACGAAAATTTATTACTACTGCCGCTGCGGCTTCTGCCTTACCTTTGAGTTGTGCGGCTAGTAGCCAAGTGATGGGAAAGAATACCACTACTGAGGAAAAAGAATTGTATGAGTTTAGAACTTATGAGCTAAAATTTGGCGGCAACCAAAAAATGTTATTGGCCTATTTAAAAAATGCTTTAAAGCCTGCTATGATGCGGGTAGGTGCCAACCATTTTATGCTGTTTGAACATGTTGCTGCAGGTGGCCCGAAGAAAATCTATGCCTTAATTAGTTACCCGTCTTCTGCTATATATATCAAAGCACAAAACTTAAACGGAGATGCTACTTACGCAGCAGATGCCGCTAGTTATAATGCGGAAACTAAAGTTATCTATAATCGCTTTGAATCTTGGTTATTAAATGCTTTTGATGGGTTTCCAAAATTGGAAATGGCTACAGATACCAATGCTGTTTTTGAATTGCGGACTTATGAGAGCATCAATGAGGATGCACTTAGAAGAAAAATAAAGATGTTTAATGACGAAGAAGTGCCGATTTTTAGAGATGCTGGCTTGATTCCTGTCTTTTTTGGAGAAATGATAGCTGGCCCTTATCGTCCTTGTCTAACGTATATGATTCATACCAAAGATATGGCTGCTAGTGGCGAAGGATGGAAAAATTTCGTAACGCACCCTGATTGGAATCGTATCAAAGTAATGCCTGAATATTTAAATACGGTTTCTAATATTCGCAATGTATTTTTGAAGCTGGTGTAAATGTAGGCGGAAAGGTTGAGCCGCTTTTAAAGTAGACCTTGTTTTCAAAGTAAATAGCGTTAATTTAGCTATCTCAAATCTTCGAAGATTTGAGATAGCTTGATTTTTCACGATACTATCTGCTCAATAACTACTTCTTGTGCATTTTCCCAATCCATCAAGGCATTAAAAAGCTTTACTTTTTTATAGCTAAGAATTGTAGTTGCCAAAATAGATTTTTCTCGAATAGTACCATTGTTTAATAATACTTGCCGTTGTATGCCTCTAAACAAAGGCGTTGCAGGCGTCCACCAGTATTGTCCATCAAAAAATGCTAAATTGGTATAAGAACCATCGGTGACCAATCCATCTTTTATAATAATTATATCATCAGAATCTCCTCGTTGTGAGAATAATTGATTCAACTCACTTCTATCCTCCTTTTTTAAGGAATAATCTAATTGACTCTCCACTATTTGCAAACTATTGATGGGCCGTATTTGATAGGGTTTGAAAACAAATTCTTCCAATTTTTGGGTATAAACTAATCTGCACTTATATAGCCACTTAGGATAATTCTTTGCGATTGCTATTACCCTACTTAAATCAATTTGACCTTTGATGCCATAATGACTTTCAATGGTTCGCTGTATCCGTTGCTCATGCAAGGCCAAATTAACTAATTGCCCATTCTTTAGTTGTATACTTTCAATAAATCGGGACATAGATTTTATCTAGAAGTTCTTGATATTCTTTTTCACAATCACTGAAGGTCGTAATTCCACCACCACTTCGGTAAACCAATCCACTTTCTTCTTTTTCGATATATCGAATCATCACGCCACTATCTAAATTTTTGCCATCAAAATAGCCAAAAACACCTGTGTAATACCCTCTTTCTTGTCCTTCCGCAGCTTGTATTATTTCGACTGTTTTTTTCTTTGGTGCGCCACTGATAGAACCTGCTGGTAATAATTTCATCAATATATCTCCAATTTGTTCGGTATATTTCGTTGGTAAAACGCCTGTTACTTCAGAACTTACTTGTAATAAATCTTTTTGTTTTGTTCTGAGCTTCTCAATATATCTAAACCGTTCTACTTTCACTTCGGTGGCGACCAAATTGAGGTCATTTCTGATTAAATCTACAATCGTACTATGCTCTGCTTTTTCTTTTTTATCCGCTAAAATAACGGCTGCGGCATCTGGAATATCAGCAGCTATTGTTCCCTTCATCGGAAAGGATTTTATCTTTCCATCTTGAATTTGTACAAAAATTTCGGGTGAATAAACGACCAAACCAGTTTTCATAAATAATTTATACCGAGCATGGCTTCGTAGAAAAATTTCAGACAGACTCAGATTGGTTTGAATCTTTGTGGGAAAGGTTAGATTTAATAAATAGGAATTTCCTGCATTGATTTCCTGCTGAACCGTTCGAAAAGCCTTTTCATACTTCTCTTTTTTGATAGGCTTCTTTTGTAAAACTATGTTTTGAGTACGAGGGGTTCGTTCCGGATATTTAAAATTCTTTTTTCCATTGATATCAAAATAAATACCTTTGTTTTTCAACTCTTTCTTAGTCAAAACAATAGGCTTTTTTAATTCAAAATCAAATAAAAAGAAAAATGCCTCTCCTTGTTTGCCCAACTCATTCATGCGCAAACGAGCGGCATCTTTGGTCAGTACCTGTGGTAAAAATGGTGTAGTTAAAGTCATCAATTTTTGGACGAAAATTTGGGAAGTAAGTAACGAATAAAAATAGAAAAGCGGAGGAGACAATAAAATTGTCCACTCCGCTTTTATAGCTTTCAGCTCTTCTGCCACTCCGTCTCCTTCTACGTCTTACGCTTCTTCTTCTTAGCTGCTGGGAATAGTATATTATTCAAAATCAATCGATATCCAGCAGAATTAGGATGTAGGTTTAAATCTGTTTCTGGGTCATTGACATAATGTCTATAATCTTCTGGGTCATGTCCTCCATAGAAAGTCCAAAAACCTTTTCCTCTTTTTCCGTGAATGTATCGTGTTTCAGAAGCTGGTTTATTTTCGCCCAAAATCAATACATCTGACTTAATTTGATTCTTTAGGTAAGCAGTGGTTTGTCCCATAAAACCTTTGACTGTTCGAGTATGACATTGGGTCAACATCGTTGGTACAGGGTCCCATTTTGCTGAAAAATCAAACAGGGTAAAATAATCTACTTCTGCCGCCAATGGCTTTCCTTGTGGGCGGTCAATCGTAGAATATTCATATTGTAACGGATTGGTTACTAGTTGAAAATCTTTAAAGGCAAACGTTTTTGAAAAGTCTAGTTTGTCTTGTGCAGTTGGGTCTGCGCCATCTCCATCGTACATATTTGCACAAATATCTAAGCCTTCTGCTGCTAAAGCAATATCATAAGTATCTGTCGCAGAACACATCGCAAACATAAATCCGCCTCCGCCTACATATTCGCTAATTTTCTTAACGACATTCAACTTTAGCTGCGATACTTTTTTATAGCCTAAGCTAGTCGCCATCTCTTCCATTTTACGTTGATTTTCCTTATACCAAGGCGTCGTACTGAAGGAGCGATAAAATTTGCCGTATTGTCCTGTAAAATCTTCATGGTGCAAATGCAGCCAGTCATATTCGGCTAATTTATCGGTCATAACCTCTCGGTCATACACCGTTTCGTATGGAATCTCGGCATAGGTCAACACCAAAGTTACCGCATCATCCCACGGCTGAACTCTTCTGCCGTGGCGAGCATTAAATGCTGGTGTATAAACCGCAATTTTTGGCGCTACTTCTAATTTCATCACATCCATATTGGCTTCTGGATTGGAAATTTGTGCGACGATTTGGTCATATGCACCATCTGGTATCACCTCAAAGGAGACGCCTCTGGTCAAACACTCTTTTTCAAAAGCTTTCGAATAAGGAAAAGCAAAACTTCCGCCTCTATAATTCAATAGCCACCAAGCTTCTACTTCTTGGTTCAATATCCAATAAGTGATACCATAGGCTTTTAAATGGTCTTTTTGGTCGGTATCCATTGGCAACAACATCATCGATGCGGATGCTTGAAAGGCTATTGTGATACCAAGGATTAATGTAAAGAGTACTTTTTTCATGGATAATATTTTGTACCGACGAATTCATTCGTCGATTTATTTCTTTTACTTTATTTTTAGTCGTCGGAAAGATTCTTCTCTACTATTTCTTATATAATTAACTCGTGAAGTGGCAAAAGTATTTAGTTGTTTGGGTTTTTAACTTAAAATTAAGAGCGCTTTTCGAAGTCCCGACAAATTCATTCGTCGCCTCTTTTAATATTTTAATACGACGAATGAATTCGTCGGTACTTTAGTAACTTCCATGATAACGGCGCATAAACCATTCCAAAGTCAATAGTCCCATTAACAAAAAGAATATCCATTTTAAATTGATAATGGACCTCGTTTTGGTGGTTTGGTACATGACTGGTTTTACGGATTTCTTCGCTTGAATCTTTTCTGAAATACTTGCTATCTGTGCGGGGTAAACCATTTCTCCCCCGTATTGCTCGCTCAACAATCTTAATAATCCATGATTGGCGGTGGTTTGGAAAGATTCTAATTGGATAGGCTGCACACTGAATTGTCCACTATAAGTTAACTCTTTTCCATTTTGTACCGTTTTCCCTCGGAAGGTGTAATTACCAACTGGAAAGACACCTGCATTTAAACTGTAAGCTCTAGCCGTTCGGTTGAATACGGAAGGAAATTCTTTGCCCTCGCTATCTTTAATACTCAAACTCACATCTCCGTCATTTATCAATTCATAATTATCATTATACACTTCTGCATCTAAAATGATAGGCTCATTTTCATTAAAAATATTCTTATCTAAGCTGATGCGAAATCGTCTTTTATCTTCTTTTAAGGTTAAATATTGAATGGTCTTACCAACTATTTCTTCAAAAATATCGTGATTCTTGTTTTGTAAATAATCGAATAAACGCCATTTCCAAATCCCTTCTGCTGCTAATACTCCTTTTTTCACCCCATCTTCTTCTCCAATAACCAATAGCGGATACTTGGTATCCACTTTTCCAATCCGCTGATACAATAGAATTTGGGCATTGGCGGATTCTCTGAATTCCCCGAAAGGGGCACTTAATGGTGCAAAATTGGGAATCCCGTCTTTAGTTGCATCATCTATCGTAAAAGTAGAGAATTCATTAGCGATAATCCCTTGTACCTCATTGGCATTTTTACTATCGCCGTTGATGGTTAACAAAGATTGACTATTGTTTAAAGTCGTTAAATTCGACTGGCTACCTACAATGAATAAATGCGGTAACTTTTTGGCTTTTATCTGCTGTAAGATATCTGCCGCATTATTTTTAGTACCTGGTAATTGATGTAAAATCACAAAATTATAATCTGCAATATTTGCTTTTAAGCGGTCGACATACTCTATCTTTATTTCATAATTTTTATTATCAATCAGAGATTGTTTCATCGCCGTTAAATCTGGATGCGGCGACTGCGCAATCACTAAAATCTTTTGCCGGGCATCTAAGACATCTATAAATATATCTTTGACGTTATTGGTCTTCGTGACTTCTCCCTCTACGGAATTCACCGCTACTCGAAATCGTTGTACCCCTGCCCTATCTGCTTCTAAGGTCACTTCCTCCGTGATAAAAAAGTCGTTTCTATTGATATTAATCGGCGTACTTTGTAAGCGTTTTGCTTGTCCATTCTCAATTTTCGAGACCACCAAATTGGTCTTGGTGTTCGGACAATTCTGCGCTAAAACATCCACTTCTATATTAAATTTATCCCCTAAATAAGCAATCTTATTATGGTATACTCGCTTAATTAACAAGTCTCTTTGAGGAGTCGTATCTCCTAATGCTACCGTAAAAATAGGCGCACCTAGTCGATTTCCTGCATAAACTGGATTACTCCCTTCGTTGTAAATCCCGTCGGTCGCTAAGACCACTGCACCTAAATTTTGATTGCTGTATAGGTCGTACAAAGATTTCAACATCTCAGAAAGATTACTCACCTTATCGGTAAAGCTAAAATCTACCCCTTCTCGAACTTCGCTACCAAAAGCATATTCTTTTAAATCATACTTCTCTGCTAAACTACTTTTGAGGGTTTCGTAGGAGGTTTTATAAGCTTGTAATTGTGCTTCATCCATTTCTCCCATAACCGATTCGGATTGGTCTTGCGCCAAAACGACCACAGGTTTCTTGGTATCAGTTAACAAACTTTTAATGAGTGGAGAGAGTAACAGGGCAGCTAAAGCGGTCGCCGTCACAAAACGCAATCCGCCTAATAGCCAATTTAACCAAGTGGTTTGCTCTTTGAAGGTTTCACTTCTAAAGTAAACTAATAGGGCATAGACTAAGCCTAAAATCGCGCAAAGAAAAAGATACCAAGTCGGATATTGAAAACTTAAATTTTCCAAGTATTTCGGTTTTTAATTGTAGTAGTGATTGACGTTTTTACGTGTAACTGTGTATATAACGCAAAAATTGGTTTTTGGGTCTAAAAAATGGAAAATTAATAAAATTCAATTATAGTTGGCTCAAATACCTTTTTAATTCTCCTTATCTACAAAGCCGTTAGAAGTAGCCAATTAAAGGAAAGAGCCTGGTTTACTCAAATAAATTAACCTATTTCCCTTGTAACAAACTTAATAAGTAGTCTCTAAATTCTTGTGTAAAATGATAAAATTATTTAGAAAAGAAAATGTTTAGGTGGGTGCTCTCCAAAAGCAAATAAAACAATTCGTAAATTAACTAAATTATCTCTGTTTAAATTTAATAGGTCTATAGTAGCTCTTCCTGTAGAAGAAGTTCCTTCTATTTTTAAAAAATCATCCGTCCAATTAAAATGTTCCCGCCATTTATCCTTACGAGGATTATAAAGAGCTACAATTTTTTGATTTACAGGGTCCAATCCAACAATTTTGTTGTACTTATGCCCATTACAACACTGACAAGCATATGCAAGGTTTTCCCGGTGGTCTGTCCCTTTTTTACTTTTAGGAATAATATGTTCTACAGAGAAAAATTGGTTAGCAAAATCAAAAGGGCAGGCGCAATACTCACAACATTGGTTAGCTCTCTCTTTTACAAACCGTTTGGTTGAATTAGTAATTTTCACCATCAATTAGGCAGCTTTGGGCAAAGAAATTCCAAGTTGTTTCATTAGCTGTCTTACAGGTTGTTGTCTAATTTTAGACAACTCGGCTAAAGCTTTTAATCGTTTAACATTGAGCCCTTCAAATTTTTCGGTAATTTTAATGAGTTCAATTTGTTCTTTAGAGGTTAAAGTCTCTGTTAATCGCTTTTGATTCAGAACCTTGAATCGCTCTTGTGACTTTTTAGGTAACGGTTTATTAATCTTATTAATTAAATCTGTCTCGTCCTTCGATAAGCTCGGTGCAATTTTTTTTGCTCGAATCTTTAATACCTTTTTTACAAATTTTTCTAAATCACTCTCTTCTAACTGCTCCACCCCTTTCAATAAATCCGAGATACTAATTTCCGACTCTATTTTTATACTTGCCATTGTATTTTATTTTTAAACAAATATAACGAAAACTATGGAAAAGGACAAAAATGTAAATACTCCTATGACTAATTTTTAATGGCATCCTACCAATTTTCCTGCATTCTATTTTCAAACGGGTAACCCATACCCGATTCTAATTTCTATTAGCCTTTCATCTATCCAATTTTGTACTTTTTCTTTCAACTTTTCACCATCTGCATCCCACATTGGGTCTCCATAATGCACCGTTATCTTTTTATCCAGCATACCAAATTGCTTAAAAAAATGAATGGGCATATTATCTTTTCCCACCCAAGCATCTCCTTCATGTCCATATTCAATCGCAATGGGAATTATTTCCACCTTATCTCTAGCCGCCATAAAAAAGGTTCCTGGCTTAAATGGAGCTGTTTTGGGTGTTTCTACAGTAGTACCTTCTGGATAAATGAGAATGGAATTACCTTTTTCAATCGTCTCCGCAATACTGGAGCGCGTATCTTTCCGACTTTTCAAGCTTTCTCTTTTCACAAAATGAACCCCTGAAATCTGTGCTCCATAGCCCATAATCGGCAAGTTTCTTACTTCTGCTTTGGCTACTGGTAAGGCTTTCATCATCGTCAAGGTCGCCACTGGGTCTAAATAGGCACGATGATTAGAAATATATAAATAATTGCCTTCGTGGATATTTCCTTTGGTGGTCAAATCTATATTCAAAACCCATATCATCCAATGACAACAAGCCATTCGATGACTTAAGCCCATTTCAATGGTCCAGCCTTTTATCCACCCCGTAATGGCTAATCTCGTTACGAAAAAAGCTAAAATAATAATAAATAGCGTTAGCCGATAAATGCCTCTAAGTATGGTAAACATTAATATTGCTTGATTATAGATTAGGGCGAAGATAGAAAAATTTCTGTAAAGGCTGAAAGGTCAATAGCTGCACAATACAAGCCTTTCTACCCTCCCACCTTTTTGTCGCTTCGCCTTTTCCAAAAAAGTAACACTTCATTAACTCTAGATTCCTTAAATTTGTGGTGTGAAGCAGATAGATAAATTATTAATTACCAGTTTTATTCCACCATTTGTGGTGACGTTTTTTATTGCCTTGTTTGTACTCATCATGCAGACACTATGGGTCTATATTGACGATATTATTGGTAAAGGAGCTACCCTTGGAATGATTACAGAGTTTATGTTTTATCTATCTATTTCTCATTTTATTATGGCTTTGCCGATTGCTGTCCTCATTTCTTCCGTGATGGTCATGGGAAATTTGGCGGAACACTATGAATTATCGAGTTTGAAATCGGCTGGAGTTTCCCTCCTTAGGGTGATGCGACCGCTTATGTATCTGTGTGGGGCTATTGCGATATTCTCCTGGATGACTGCCAATTTTCTAACACCTGTAGCTAACCTGAAATTTAAGTCCCGTTTATACGATATGCGAAAACAAAAGCCTACTATGAACATGGAAGTGGGTATTTTCAACGACGATTTTGAAGGATATAGAGTAAGGATAGGGGAAAAAGGCGCTGATAACAAAACGATTAAAGATGTATTTATAGCGAACCATATTTCTACCCAAAAGGACAGATTAAATGAAATAATCGCCGATGGTGGCATCATGTATAATACTCCCGATGAGCGTTTTTTAGTGATGGAACTGGAGAATGGAGAACAATTTCAAGAAGGCAATCGCTTTTCTGGTAATAAATCTAAAGCTCCTTTTGTAAGAACTTCTTTTGAAAAATACATTAAGATTTTTGATATGAGCGAGTTCGATATCAATCGAACAGATGAAGAGTTATTTCGAACCCACTATTCTATGCTGAGTATGCGTCAATTGCAAACGGCGATTGATTCTATTGACCAGCAAATGCTGGACCGTAGAAAAACAGTTGGCACTTATGTGGACCAATATATCACTGCGCTTAAACCTGATTCGATAAAAACTAAAGCTGCCGATAAAAAACCTAGTAATGAATTGGATAGTCTGGCAACGATTTATAAAAATAAGAAAGATTCTTTACTGCTAAAAAATAAGGTGGGCACAAAATCTCTGCCTTCAAGTATTAGTAAATCCAACAAAAAAACGAGTGCTCAACTAAAAAAAGGGAAAACAACAACTAACAAAAAAAGGAAAACAACAAATCTTGTTAGATTAAAAACAATGGTCACTCCTCAAATCATGGATAAACCATTAAGTGAATATAATAGCATTTTAGAAACTTATGAGCAATCGAAAAGAGAATCTTATGCTAACAAAGCTGTCCAACACGCGCGTAGTATAAAAAGTAATGCGGAATCCGCTCAACGATATATGATTAAAACCGAAGAGAAACGAGTTAAACATATTTTTGAATTGTATTCCAAATATGCTTTTGCAATGGTTTGTTTTGTCTTCCTTTTTATCGGTGCTCCAATGGGTGCTTTGGTCAGAAAAGGAGGCTTTGGTTATCCTTTATTGATTGCAATTATTTTCTTTATGCTTTTTATTACGCTGACTTTGACGTTTAAGCGAATGGCAGAAGCTTTTGTAATCCCTACTCTTTTGGCAGTTTGGTTACCCAATTTAATCATTTTGCCCATTGGTTTTTTCTTGACTTATAAAGCAATGAATGACTCGAAAGTATTTGATACTTCTAGGTTTATGGCCTTAGTCCAAACAATAAAAGAACGATTACCCGCTAGAAAATCAATTTAGCGGAGGTTTAAAAACTCCATTCATTTTCATGGTCAATAATACAGCAAAAAATACTTCTTTCTCTAGTCAATTCCTTTCACTCCTCCGTCAAAATGCCGCTTTCTTCACCCTTTTTTCTCTATTTTTATTGACTGGGGGAACGAGCCTTATTAGCTTCCAACAAGGCGATTTATTGATTTATTTTAGTGAACACCGTAGTCACTTGGGAGATTTATTTTTTAAATATGGAACAAAACTTGGAGAGGAATGGGCATTTATAACTATACTTATCTTCTTTCTATTTATTCGCTTTCGATACGCACTGCTCATTCCTTTAACTGGGCTAATCGTTACATTGGTAAGTTTCTTAAGTAAAAACTTTTTTTTACACCCTCGTCCTTCTGAATATTATAAATCACTCGGTACTTTACAAGACATTCAATTAATAGAAGGGGTTCATTTAGTAAAAGGACTCAGTAGCTTTCCTTCAGGACATACAATGGCTGGTTTTGCCTTGTTTTCACTTACTGCTTTTTTATTGAAACGAAAAAAGGGTGTGGGAATCGTTTTGTTTCTCTTGGCACTAGTTGTTGGTATTTCAAGAATTTATCTAGTCCAACACTTTTTAAAAGATGTCTATTTGGGGGCTATTATGGGGGTTGTAATCGCTATGGGAGTATATGCGCTTCAAGCGAAATATCCAATTAATAAATTATCGAAATTAGATGATAGGCTAAAATTTTGATAATACATAACATAGTGTTCCTTCAATCAATGATAAAATCAATCACCGAATATCACACCACAACAACTTCTTATCTTCAATAAAAGCCTCTAACTTATCGCCTACTTGTACTGGTCCAACTCCTGCTGGAGTACCTGTATAAATAAAATCTCCAACTTGTAATTTGAAATATTGCGAAACATAGGTAATCAAATAATTGAAGGAAAAAATGAGGTCTTTAGTATTGCCTAATTGTACCCGCTCTTCATTTTTGTATAAAGAAAACTCAATGTTTTGGCTGTTTTTCAAAGAGTCTAATGGGATAAATTCACTAATAGCTGCCGCACCGTCAAAACCTTTGGCTATTTCCCAAGGATGACCTTTTGCTTTTAATTGAGCTTGTACATCTCTAGCGGTAAAGTCAATACCTATAGCTACTTCTTCGTAGTATTTGTGAGCAAACTCAGGTTGAACATGGCGGCCATTACGCGTTATCTTCAAGACAACTTCCGCCTCGTAGTGCAAATCTTTTGTAAACTCTGGGTAGTATAAAGGCTTATTATTTACCAGTAAAGCGGAGGATGGTTTCATAAAAACCAAAGGCTTTTTAGGAACTGGATTGTTTAATTCCTTAGCGTGGTCAGCGTAGTTCCGACCAATGCAGATTATTTTCATAAATTGAAACGTCAAAGTCTTCCCAATAACTATTGAGAAAAATTAATACTTTATATGTAGAATTCAGATTTAGTCAAATAGATAAGTGCAGTATACTAATTAATTCGGTATTTTATGAACATCTAAGCCCCCAATCTGCGTTGCCCCCATACGGGTTCATGCTTTGATTTTTCAGCAAAAACTATCAAAAAAAAGCTTGACTGCGCAGTGGGCAAATCTTGTCCTTCAAAATTTACTAAATTAATCAACACGTCGCAATTACAAAGGTTTAACAATTAATAGCCTATGGTATATTTAGATTATTAATTGCTAAAACCGTTACTTCCAACGCCTACCATATTCTCCATCGAATGCCATTTCTAATGGTCTTCGAAGCAGTGTCAGCATTTTCTGAAATTCTTCAATTTTATCAAGAATTTTCCTTAGATTTCTATTGGCTATTTCACCAACATCTTTGGCTATTCTCAATTTAGTGTCCAATTCTATGGATGCACTATTAGCTATCCGCAAATAAGATAAAAATCTTAAGCGGTTTTTATTTTCAGCACCTTTCGCAATGCTGGTGTGAATGTTATTTGCACAATCGCGAATTTCAGATATTAACCCAAATTCGTCTTTATGCTTTAACTTTTTCACTTTGTCTTTTGTCAAGTCATGTACCTCTGCCATTAATGACACAGCCATTTGCCAGACTTTAAGTTGTTTATAGGTTGCCATTTTTTTCGTTTTAAAGATTCTCTCATAGTTTTGTATCTTGGCAATTACTTAAACCTCCCTAACCGTTAAAACAAACACATTCCCTCCTTTTTTGGAAGTTCACATAAATAAGGAAATATTTATGCATTAGTATGTTTGTCTTTTGTGTGTAGCTTTAGTTTTTTAAAATAAATAACAAAGCCTTTAATGATAATGTAACAGGGCAAAAATAATTTATTTTTTTACCCTAAAACGCTTGGTTGATTCTCTATATATTAAATTTGACTTTCTTAAAATCTTACATTCATTAATCCAGTCAAATCTTTTACTTCTTTCAATGTTGCCTGTGCCTGCTTTCTAATTTCATAGGAAGCATGCTTTATTTTATTCTTGATTTCTTTCTTATTGGACTGTAATTCAGCCTTCTTTGCCCTAAATATAGTAGTTTTTTCGACTAATGCATCGGCTACAGCTTGTTTTAAATCTACATATTTTAAATTACCTGATTCGTAGTCTAGCATTAAGGCAGCATGTGCTTCCGTCTTTTCGCAAGCTTTTAACAAGGTAAATAAATTTACGATACCCGCGCTCATTTCTCCTTCCTTCGTCTCTCCTGTATCTGTTACTGCTGATTTAATCTGCTTACGGATTCTTGCTTCTTCCCCAAATACATTAATGTAATGCTTCTCTCCTAAACTCTTACTCATCTTTTTATTCGGTGCTGCTGGTGACATTACTTTTGGCACTTCTGTGTAGAGCGTTTCAGGTAAAACGAAAAATTCTTTTCCTACCTGATGATTAAATCGTTGAGCAATGTTCCGAGACAATTCCAGATGCTGCTCTTGGTCTTTACCAACAGGCACATAATCTGCTCTATAAATTAAAATATCCGCCGCTTGTAGAACAGGATAATCCAATAAGCCTGCCGAAATGAAATTATCTGCGCCTGATTCTTTATTTTGAATGCTCTTATCTTTGAATTGCGTCATCCTTGTCAACATCCCATATGAGGTGAAGCAATTAAAAATCCAACAAAGCTCCGAATGTTCAGGTATTAATGATTGGATAAATAAATTCTCTTCCTTAATCCCTACTGCTAACAAATTGAAAATCAATTCCCACGTGTTCGTTCTCAACTTCTTAGGATCATAAGGCATGGTCATCGCATGGTAATCCACTACGCCATATACGCAATCATACTTCTCTTGCAAATCCACCCAGTTTTTCACTGCTCCAAAGTAGTTACCAAAATGTAAATCTCCAGTTGGTTGGATACAGGATAAAACTTGTTTCTTCTTTTCCATGAATTATTAGTGATGAGTGATAAATGTTGAGTGAAACGAAATCCCAATTTTTTCAGGAATAAATGATGAATCTCCGCAACTTTGCGCTATTCATCATGCCTACCTTTGCCTTGTGCAGACTAATACTTCAAACTTGAATATCAGCGAATAAGTTCCAAGGTTTCCGACGATAAGCTGATAAGGCTTACTTTACGGCTACAATGGCAGAAATCTCTACATTGACATATTTCGGCAAGTTGGCCACTTCTACCAATTCTCTAACTGGCGCTGTATCATCGTTGAAATACTCCGAATATACCGAATTAATCCGACCATAATTTCCCATATCAGATACGAAGACTGAGCATTTAATGACATCTTCAAAAGTTGCCCCTGCTTTAGTCAATATAGCACCAATGTTTTTCATCACTTGATGCGTTTCTACCTCTATATTGTCTGTAACTAAATCTCCTGTGGCTGGGTTAATGGCAATTTGACCTGAAACATAAAGTGTCCCATTGTGGATAATTGCTTGATTATAAGGGCCTACGGGTGCAGGCGCTTGGTCAGTTTGTATGATAATTTTCATGACGACGGGATGTGTAAAATTTTAAATGTAAAATTTCAAATGTAACATCTAAAAATATTAACTGCTTACATTTTAAAATTTATACAAACAGGTAAAGCCCCACATTCCTGTAAATAGGAAGGGAGCTTTCGTTTTTTCTTATGTTGGAGTATCACTTGTCAATTAATCCAAGTCCTCTTCTGCCTTAATCACAATCTGGCCTTTGTAATACATATTACCTTCTGACCAGTATGCTCGGTGATACTGATGTGGTTCGCCCGTTTGCTTGCATACTGCTACTGTTGGTACAGCTGCTTTCTTGTGGGTTCTACGCTTGCGCTTACGCATCTTGGAAATCCGTGACTTAGGATGTGCCATTTTATTGATTTTAGAAACTCTAAGTATTAAAAAAAACGAAGAGCTATATTTATATTTAGTTAAACTTTATATCTTTTAATGAATCCCATATTGGATTCTCTTTATCGTTTATTTCTTCCGATTCTTCGGCTTGTTTGTTTAACACCGCTAAGGTTTCTAAATCACATGGTTTGACTTCCTCTTCTTCACAGTTATACCTTTTGATAAAAGGGACTGCCAAACTAAGGTATTCATAAATGTGCTTAGCAACACTAAACTCCTCCGTCTTGATTGGAATATAGACCACATCTACATCCTCCAAATATTCTTCTGCAAATTTGAGTATCAACTGATTTTCCCCTTTAATCGGGAAATTTACAGCTGCTAAACATCGGTCACAGGTTGATTTGGTGGTGCCTTCATAAGTGAAATGCAATTCGTATAAATCAATCCGCTTTTCAAAATCCAAATGTACTTTGAACGTTCCTTCCTTGATTAAACTATCAGGAAATTCAGCAAAAAAGTCCTTATCTACCTGAAAATCAAAGGCATGTGAACCAATTTTCAATCCACTTATTGGGATTAAATATTCCACTAAAGCATCCATTTTTTTAGTACTTCTTGGGTCAAAAAATGCGCTTTCTTCAAAAGCTGCGCAAAGATAGTTGTTTTATTATAATAATGTGGTGAATTTGGGAAAAATTGTTTCGGGTTATTGGAAGTTATTAGGCGTTATTGTTCGTTCTTTGATTTGGATTTTGTTCAATTAAGGGTTACCAAAAAGTTATTATCCAATCCTATACCTACATTCTGCACAATTTCCATTAATATTGGGCCAATATATAAATATGATGAATAGGTTTTAATCGAGATTTTTCAACTATTAGCACTTCTTCTCGATATACCCATAATAACTCCAAATAACCTCCAACCTGCCTGACCGGCAGGTAACATCTAATAACCTCAACTATGCTACTAGTCATTCATTGGAACGTCGACCCCGAAATTTTCAACTTCAACGGCTTTGCCCCTCGTTGGTACAGCCTTGGTTTTCTGTTTGGGTTTATGATTGGCTATTATATTTTGCAAAAAATATTTATTGAAGACAAGGAAAATACAGAATCCCTTGATACCCTCCTACTCTATCTGATAGTTGGGACGGTCATGGGCGCTCGAATTGGGCATTGTCTTTTTTATGAATGGGATTATTTTCACAACCATTTATTAGAGATGATTCTACCTGTTCGGTTCGAACCTGAATTTCAGTTTACAGGCTATACGGGGTTAGCTAGTCATGGTGGAGCAATGGGTGTTTTGATTGCTCAATGGCTGTACATGAAGTTTGTCTTAAAAAAGCCTTTGATTTGGTTATTGGACCGGATTGGTGTGCCGATTATGCTCGTGGCTTGTTTTATTCGGTTAGGTAATTTGATGAACTCAGAAATTTTAGGCGCAGCAACCGACGTACCTTGGGGGTTTATTTTTGAAAGAGTGGATTTAATTCCTCGACATCCTGCACAATTATATGAAGCGATTGCTTATTTTCTTATCTTTTTGGTGCTTTATCGCCTTTATTGGAAAACGGATATAAAACACAAAACTGGGCGTTTGTTAGGTGTCTTTACCGTCCTTTTGTGGACGGCTCGCTTCTTTTTGGAGTTTTTCAAAAAAGAGCAAGGTGGACTGGAAACGACTTTGGGTTTGTTTAGCACAGGGCAGTGGTTGAGTATTCCACTGATTTTGGTTGGCCTCTATTTTATGTTTAGAAAAGTGGAACCTATTTCTTAAAAATGTAGCGATATATACAAAACACTTTTAATTATTCCCTTGTACTTTAAAAAATAGGATATTGCAGTTACAAATTTGTAATTAGAACAGGCAAAATAGACCTACTTACAGCTATAATCCTAAAACTGATTTATGTATCTTAAAAGAAAAATCCACTTACTTTCCTTTTCATTTTTTCTTTCCTTTTTGGCTATTTCTTTATCCGCACAACCACAAGAATGTTTTGACTTTTCGAATTTTGAAGTCGGTCAGAGATTTGGCATAGACAGTGGAAACCGTCCAGGAGACGAAGTGCCTTTACTTTTAAATAGCGATGTAAGGGTTACCCTGGAATCATTTGTTTATGCAAGAAGTGAAACAGAACCTGGCTTTTGGAATGTAGAGGTGATTGATTGGGACTTTAGCAACTGGGATTGGGATGGTGAAGTCCCTTATCTTGGGCCTGGCAACATCAATATGGTCTTTGATTTCACCACATTGTCTGGTGATGTGTCTCAGGTTAGTTTTGATTTTGTGGATGGCGGTGGAGAACACAATATTAGGGTGAATGGAGATTCTCTTTATAATGTAGGTGAATTTAAAAATTTACCTACAGCTATAGCCCCAGGTGTCACCTTAACAATTGACAATAATCGACTTTTTTTAGATGGAGATATCCAAGAACTCCTAATTGGAGGACAAGAACTAGGATTTGATAATTTTTGCTACATTGTGAGTGATGTTGCTCCTTTGTGTATCGATAAGGTAGTTGCTAAACCAATGCCTTGTACACCCAATGGTATCTTTTATACGGAAATAACTTTCGATGCAAATAATCCCCCATCTGACAGTTTTATAATCCAAGGAAATGGCCGAGTCTATGGAACATTTGCTTACGGACAAGCAAGCTATGAAATTGGTCCGATTGAAGGAGATTCTATTAATTTTGAGTTTGTTGTTATGGATGCGCTAGACCCAAATTGCACCAATTTCACAGAGATAGGTCCAGTAATTTGTGAGGAACCGCCTCCTCCTTGTCGAATATTTGACTTGTGGGCACAGACAGGTCCTTGCCAAGCAGATGGTACCCAAGCTTTATATTTTAATTTTTCTAAAGAAAATGCCAACCCCGCTGGTTTTGATGTTTTCATTGACCAAGAATTTGCTAACTTTTTTAGGTACGAAGATGTAGCAGACAGTATTGGATATTTGTTATCCAATCTAGACTTGACCGCTGGCATACATACCATAACCATCTGTAGCAATGATGATGAGACTTGTTGCGAAACCATTGAATTTGATGCTCCAGGTTGTGAGGTTATTCCTAATTGTCAACTATTTAATCTAAGTACTTCATTGATTACTTGTAATGACGACGGGTCTTATTATGTAGAATTTGAATTTCAAGGGGTCAATTTAAATCCCAACTTTGAAAATTATGAAGTGGAGGTTAACGGGAATCTTACAGATTTCCTCCCTATTGATGCGACTAAATTTAAAATAGAAAGTACCCCACTCACTGTTGATGGTTTTAATAGATTGATGGTTACCTATAAGGGTTCTATGCAAAATTGTAGAGATGCGTTAAATTTTGAAGCTATTACATGCGAAGTAGATAATAATTGTAATATCAATAATCTGGTGGTCAAATCGAGCACCTGCGATGAAGGTCTCAGCATTGTTTTAGAATTTACAGCTGAATTAGATTTACCTCCAGATGCTTCAATTTTGGTAAAAGTAGAAGATTTCTTTTCTACTACGCTACCAATTAACCCAGACGGTACTTATAGAATTGAGGATTTACCTCTCCCATCCGAGAACTATCAATTAACTATTTGTAGTGTAACGAACCCTGATTGCTGTAAAACAACTGAATTCTTTGTTCCAGAATGTGCAGACATCGCTACGCAATGTCAAATATTGGATGTTTTTGCAGAAGCACATCCCTGCGACTCTAATGGCCTTTTCCTTGTAGATATTGCTTTTATGGCGATGAACCAAACCGCAGCTCAATTTGAAAT
>CALJVJ010000362.1 GCA_937974625.1 uncultured Saprospiraceae bacterium | reverse complement strand
TTTCGATTATCCACTATCAAAAATTTAAACCCGACACCCATTATGTTAAGAAATAATTTTAAAGTTGCCTTTCGGCAAATGAAAAGACAAAAATTTTATACTGCCGTGAATATCACGGGTTTAGCCCTTGGTATTGCTTGTTGCTTGCTCATTGCTTTGTACATTAAAGATGAGTTAAGTTATGACCAGCAACATCCGAATGTTGAAAATTTATATAGAGTTTATCGACATGGAAATTTAAAGGAATGGAAAGGAAAAAGCCCACCGATTCCTCCAATGATGCCAGTAGTAATGACAGAGGAATTGCCTGAAGTCACTGGTTATGCTCGACTAAATCCTTATTTTGGTAATGCAGGAACGAATCTTGTGCGTAAGCCAACCGAGAAAGAAAACAAATTCGAAGAAGGGTTTATTTATGCCGACCCATCTTTGTTTGAATTGTTTCATTTACCATTAATTGAAGGCGATATAACATCCATTTTAACAGCGCCAAATACCTTGGTGATTACCAAAAGAATGGCTGATAAATATTTCCCAAACCAAAGTGCAATAGGAGAGACCTTGATATTGAATGATGATGTGAATCAATCTTTTGTAATTACTGGGGTAGCGGAAGACCTGCCCAAACAAATGCATTTTAATTTTGATTATTTTATTTCGATGAACACCTTATCTGATAGTGAACAAATACAATGGATAGCTAATAATTATTACGGCTATGTGACCCTCAAAGAAGGTACAGATTTGAATAAATTGAATGAAAAACTTCAAGCCTTTTCTGATAAATACTTTATTCCTGCTTTTAAAGAAAATCAATTAGAATTGGACTTGAGTGGTGGTCAATTTTATCGAATTCGATTACAACCAGTTAGTGATATTCATTTGTATTCAGATGGCGTTACCCCTCAACTTGGAGAAAACGGAGATATTCGATATGTACAATTGTTTGCCTTAATTGCCTTCTTTATTTTTGCGATAGCCTTAGTCAATTTTGTAAATCTTTCTACGGCTCGTTCTGCCAATCGGGCTAAGGAAGTAGGCGTACGTAAGGTTTTAGGGTCAATGAAAGGACAATTAATTACCCAATTTTTAGTAGAATCTGTTTTGATGAGCGTTTTTGCCTTTATCATTGGTAGTTGTATTGCGACCTTTATTTTGCCCTTTTTTAATGAATTGTCTGGAAAGGAGTTACACTTACCTTATACTGATTTGACTTTTTTCCCTCTCTTTTTTATAGCAGCTATTGGTGCGGGCTTATTGGCTGGCTTGTATCCTTCTTTTTATTTATCTGCCTTTGAACCTGTTAAAGTGCTGAAAGGAAAGCTGAGTAGAGGGGCCAGAAGTGGATGGTTGAGAAGTGGTTTAGTCATTGGACAGTTTGCGATTTCTATTGGTTTAATTGTCGCAACGATTGTTGTTTATGAACAAATGAATTTCCTGCAAAATATAAAATTAGGTTTTGTAAAAGACCAAGTTTTGCTGATACAAGATACTTATACTTTGGGCGACCAAAAGATAACTTTTAAAGCAGCATTAAAGGATATCCCAGAGGTGAAAAATGCTTCTATGTCTTCTTATTTACCGCTAGATGGAGGCAATAGAAATTCTATGGCTTTTTATACGAATAGCTCCCAAAATGGGCAAACTCAATTAGGTATGCAAGTTTGGCGAGTGGACGAGGATTATATCAATACCTTGGGAATGAAAATTGTGGAAGGTCGAAATTTTGAGCTGAATATGGTTACTGATAGCCAGGCAGTTATATTAAATCAACGGGCAGTTGAAGAATTTGGATTAGTGGACCCGATAGGCAAACAAATAAGTGGCCCATTTGTAGATGTTCCTTTTACCGTAATTGGGGTGGTTGAGGATTTTAATTTTGAATCGTTGAAAGGAGAAATTGGAAATGTTGGCTTATTCTTAGGAGAAAGTAATTCTGTAATTTCTGTAAAAGCAAGTGGTCAAGAATTAAGCCAATTAATTAACAAAACGGAGGCACTTTGGCAGACTTTTGCACCAACTAAACCTTTCAGGTATACCTTTTTAGATGACCGTTTTACTAAAATGTATTTAGCGGAAGACCGAGCTGGAAAACTATTTGGCACTTTTTCAATCTTAGCTATTTTTATCGCTTGCTTGGGTTTATTTGCTATGGCTACTTTTATGACCGAACAACGAACCAAGGAAATTGGTATTAGAAAAGTATTGGGCGCTTCTACTTGGAATATTGTACTCCAACTATCTAAAAGTTTCCTCTATTTGGTGATTGGTGGTTTGTTAATTGCCGTTCCAATCGCTTACACCCAAATGAGTAAATGGTTAAATAATTTTGAATATAGGATTGATTTGGAATGGTGGATATTTGGTGTGGCGGGTTTAGCGGTTATGTTAATTGCCTTTGTTACTGTAGGAGGGCAATCCTTTAGGGCCGCTCTAGCAAATCCAATTAATAGCTTAAAAATAGACTGATTTTGAAAAGACTAAGGTAGTTGGACAAACTACTATTAATGTTTCTCACAACGGCACGACGACACAACGAATTAAAAATCAATATTTTAAGCTGTTGTGCCGAAGTGAGCAATTAAATTTGTCTAAGTACTTACTATCTTTACCTTTTTGAATAGATAGAAGTCTAATGAAACTTATAACATGGAATTGCCAGATGGCATTTAGAAAAAAGTGCCAGCATGTCTTAAAATTAGAACCAGACTTATTGGTTATTCCAGAATGTGAGAATGGAGATAAATTACAATTTGGAAAATTAACGCCCGAACCACAAGACTTTTTTTGGTTTGGGGATAATCCTCATAAAGGAATTGGCGTATTTTCTTATTCAGACTATCGTTTCAAATTGGACCATTCTTTTAATCCCGATTTTAAATATATCATCCCTTTAAGGATAACAGGAAACCAAGATTTTAACCTACTAGCAATATGGGCTATGCCGAATAAAAAGAAATACAAACAAAGATATATTGGTCAAGTTTGGAGTGGGCTGCAATATTATAAAGCGTTACTAAAAGAGGATACAGTCATTCTCGGTGATTTTAATGGCAATCAAATTTGGGATAAAAATAGTTATACGGGCAATTTTACACAGACGATGGATTTTTTAGCAGAAAGAAACTTTAAAAGCTTGTATCATTTAGAAACAGGAGAACCATTTGGCAAAGAAACACAACCGACCTTTTACTTACATCGAAATATTGATAAGCCTTATCATCTTGATTATTGTGTGATTAAAGAAACCATGATTCAAAAAGGAGTAAAAACGACCATTGGTAAATTTGAAGATTGGATTGAGTATAGTGACCATACTCCTTTGATTGTAGAAATAGACTAAAATAAATTTTTTGTTACAAATTATTTTATTTTAAAATAATTTGTATTTTGTGTTGATTTTGGAAATACTTTTATCTTTTATCAAAACAAAACGATATGAAAAATCAATTAATTGGTGCCTTAGTTGGCGGCCTAATTCTATTTATTTGGCAATTTATTTCTTTTGGCCCTGGGAACTTTCATGGGTCACAGATGCAGCATTTACCTCAGCAAGATGCGATTTTACAAGCCTTAGCAGATAATAATGTCCCTGAAGGAGAATACTATTTACCTCGGCTACCATTTGATGCTAGTGCGGAAGAACAAGAACAATTAGGACGAGATGCAGAAGGAAAACCATGGGCTAAAATCCAATATCACAATGCTTTTAAACAGTCCTTTGGGTCAAATTTAGCTAGAGGTTTTCTCATTGACTTTCTTGCTGCATTTTTCCTAGTTTGGATTTTAGTAAGAATGAAGGATTTGGATATGAAAACTGCAGTATTAACCTCTTTAGCAACTGGTGCTATTGGTTATTTAACGATTACTTATTTAGATACTGTTTGGTTTAAATCCACTTCTATTCCTGTTTTGATTGATACAGTGGTTCAGTGGGGATTAGTAGGTGCTTGGCTAGGCTGGTGGCTGAATCGAGATTAATATTAGCAAAGCCTTGAGATTTAATCGAATCTCAAGGCTTTCCTTTTCCTACTTTTAAATTTTGTATCTACTTCCTTTCATTTAACCCTGCTCTAATTTGATTATACCTTTCTTTAGAAATTGGATAATAAAAGAGAAAAATAATAGCACCCATATAGATGGTAAAAAGTATAGGGCCACCAATCACCCCTAATCCACGAATAGATGCTGCCGGAACATCTGCTAAATTGGTCTGTTCTGGAAACTGAATCCATGCTAATAAAAAACCAGCGATTAAAGTCCCTATACCCGTTGTCATCTTATGTGAAAACGACATGCTAGAAAAGAATAATCCTTCTTGTCTATTACCTGATTGCAGTTCAAATTCATCTACTACATCTGCCATCATCGAGGCTCCTAAGCTAAAAGTCACCCACAAAGAGGAATAGGCAATAATTAAGGTAATAACATAAATCAATAAAAGCGAATCTGAATTAGGTGTAGGGAATAGGCCTACTAAACTCAGGCTAAATGGCGCGGTAAAGAAAATACCTGCCAAAACAGTTCCCAAAATAGCTGCTCCTTTTTTATCTATTTTATCCCCTAAATTAGGTGCGATTAGCATAGCTAACACTCCTCCAATCGCGGAACTAATCGGTAAAACCGCCATTTCAGTTGTGGTAAATTCAAAAAAGTAGATGGTAAAATAAGGCGATAGGATAACTCCTATCCCGATGCCTACATATAAAAACATGGTAAAAAAGACTAAACTTCTATAAGAAGGCATTTTAAAAGCAGTTTTAATACTACTTAATAGCTGCCTTGTGGTTAGATTATTTTGCTTTTCGGAGGGTAAGGGTAAACTCGGAATAATATCTCTTGTCATCAAGGTACTAACGATGATGAACAAAACGATTAATATGGAACATAGTAGAATGAAATTAGGGTAATTGTCTTTATTTAATGCGCCGTTAGGAAAGGCTTCACTAGGTGTTAAAAAAAAGATATAGCCGATTATCATAACTACAGGAGAAAGGATGGCTGCAAACATTAGTCGGCTTGCAGTAATTGAAGTTCGTTCTTTGTAGTCTGTACTTAATTCTGCCCCTAATGAAATATAAGGAACTACAAAAAAAGTTAAGGCTAGCCTTACTAAAATACCAAAACCTGTTAACCACCAAAATAAACCCATTTCTGATAAACCTTCGGGAGGAGCAAATAAGAGGTATATGAAAATACCAAATGGAAAAGCAGATGCCAACATAAATGGATGCCTTCGACCCCAAGTATTCGACTTCCATTTGTCAGATAAGACTCCAATCAAAGGGTCTGAAACAGCGTCAAAGGTTAGCGCA
This sequence comes from uncultured Saprospiraceae bacterium, assembly GCA_937974625.1. Classification (GTDB taxonomy): domain Bacteria; phylum Bacteroidota; class Bacteroidia; order Chitinophagales; family Saprospiraceae; genus JAFMDF01. The sequence goes on along the minus strand of CALJVJ010000362.1, from coordinate 3,342 downwards.
ATAAGTGAAGATAATCCTGCCAATCTTGCATCTAATCCCAATATTTGACTGAAGTAAAGGACTAAAAATAATTGAAATAACCCATCTTTAATGCCTCGAGCAGCAAAGCCCAAACCGTAGAAGGTTTTTGTTTTTAAGGATAGTTTTTGCATTTTGTTTTGTTCCTAACTATTTTCGATAATTAATATTTAATTTACATATGTTATCCAATTTTTTATTTAATTATTTTACCTATATACAAATTTTATTACTTTTTTTGCTAAATTTAAGATATAATACCTTTTAAATTTAAATACACACGAAACGGAATAAAATGAATAACCGAAAATTAGTCCTAGGCGCTTTTTGGATAGATGGCACCAATAAATATTTCTTTGGTTTAAGAGATGCCAAAAACTATCAATTAATCAAAGGTGGTGATATTCGTGGACCTCATGGCAAATTAATTCAAGCGGACCCCTTCCCAAATGCTAAGAAATGTATCAACTGTGAAAAAAGAGTTACGCCTACTGGAGCTCTTTTGAATACGCCAATTGATGAGTTACCTAATACCTGTAGTGATTGTGGCGGAAAGTGGACACCTAAACCCACAGAAGAAGTATTGGCAGCAGCAGATTTGAAAAAGACGGAAAAGAAAAGTGGTGGCTTTTTTAGTTTTTTAAAGCGGTCGTAGCTTTCCCTTAACCCTTGGAGGGTTTGGAACCCTCCAAAGGTTTTGCTACTTTTATTCTGCCCGTCGTATACTAAAAACAGCTCGTCCATCGGCTAATAATTCTTCTGATGCTTCATTAAAAGCTTGAAGATTGGTCACGATACTGCTATTGCCTGCCCGAATAACTTCTCCTGTTACTATTATAGATTCACTCCGATTGGGCTTTAGATAATCAACTCTTATGTCTAAAGTAGCCAGCTTATCGTCTGCAGATTTTAATAAACTTGCAGCTGCCATACCGCCAGCAGCATCTAAAGCGGTTGCTATCACTCCTCCATGCCAATTCCCTGACCTTACATCTCCAATTAATTCTGGTCTTAAAGGAAAACGCATTTTAGCATACCCTTTTTTTAATTCAAGTACTTTTAAACCTAGAAATTTATGAAAAGGAATATGCTCTTCATAAAATTTTATAAAAAAATCAGTCTTATCTTTATTCGTTTTATTCAATTGATTATATTTTGCTATAGCTATAACCAAGCAGCGCTTGGCTCTATATTTTTACCAATACCCGACCAGCAATCTGTCCTTTTAAGATACTAGCTATTTTATCAGCTAAACCATCCAAACCTATCTCATCCACTAAATCTTCTGGATAGTCTACCTTCCAATCACTCGCAAAATTATCCCAAACTACTTTTCGTAAATTAATATCACATTGCACAGAATCAATACCGATTAATCGAACCCCTTTAAGGATAAACGGAAAAACAGACGTATTTAAAGCAGGAGAATTGACCAATCCACAACAAGTTGCTACACCGTTATACTGTAATGTTTTTAAAATCGTCGCCAACATATTACCTCCAACCGTATCGATAGCTCCTGCATACAATGGTTTTAAAATGGGTCTTTTGGACTCATCATTTAACGAATCTCTGCCAATGCATTCACTTGCGCCTAAAGATTTTAATAGGACATGAGCACTTTCTTTTCCCGTAACTGCTACTACCTCAAAACCTAATTTTCCTAAGATAGCTACAGCCATACTTCCTACGCCACCACTTGCACCAGTAACGACAATCTTCCCCATATCTGGATTAATTCCTTGATTGATAAGTTGGTAAACGGAAAGACCAGCAGTTAACCCAGCAGTGCCATAAACCATGCTTTCTCGCAGTCCTAGACCCTTGGGTAAAGAAACTACCCAATCGGCAGGAACCTGTATATATTCCGCCATTCCACCTGCTGTATTCATGCCTAAATCGAAACCAGTGACAAGAACTTTGTCTCCTTTTTTGAAAGCGGAATTATCCGACTTTACAACTTCGCCTGCTGCATCAATACCTGGCGTGTGTGGAAAATTTCTAGTTACACCTTTATTCCCACTAGCTGATAAAGCATCTTTAAAATTTAAACTGGAAAAATGCACTTTGATTAGGACTTCGCCTGCTGGTAAATCGTCTATAGATAGTTTTTCAATGGAAGTTTCATATTTTCTCTCTGCTACTTCTGTGACTCTAAACGCGGTATATTTTTTTGACATTTTTCCTTTTTAATACAATTTAAAAATTGATATTTTACAAATAAAGTAAAGTATTACTATTTCATCTTCGAACTAATCCGTGTTAAAAAAATATCCGTGTTCCTTTGATTTTTAACACGGATTTTTTTTAACACGGATTTAGATATTGGAAGTTATATTTAATTATTCTTCTATTTGAAGAAGGTTACTGTATCACCAATCTTGTTGAACAACTTACCACTCACCACTCACAATTTACCACTACCTAAGCGTGTTGTAATTTCTCCACCTTCGGCTTCACATACCCTTTTCCTTCAATCATGGACTTAGCAATAATTTCACACATAATTTCCGAAGTCCCTCCACCAATTTGACCTAACCGATGGTCTCTAAACATTCGTGCCATCGGATATTCTTCCATAAATCCATAGCCACCGAACATTTGCAGACATTGAGTCATGACACTATCGGCTAATTGAGTGCCTAATAACTTAGCCATAGCGGATTCTTTTACTAAATAGTCTTTGTCCATATATCGACGATATAAGCTATAGGTAAATTGTTTAACACATTCTATTTCGGTGGCCATTTGAGCAACTCTATGTCTTAAAACTTGGAATTGATTTAATTTTTTACCGAAGGCTTCTCTTTCGTCTAAATATTTGATAGTCAATTGTAGTGCGTATTCGGAAGCGGAATATCCACCAACTGCTAAAGATAACCGTTCTGATACAAAGTGTTCCATGACATAGAAGAAGCCACGGTTTTCATCACCCAATAAGTTTTCAACAGGTACTTTGACATTATCAAAAGCAATTTCTCCTGTATCAGATGCCCGCCAGCCTAATTTATCCAATTTCATTGCACTTAATCCTTCCGAATCTCTATCCATGATGAGCAAACTAATCCCTTTCGCTCCTTTTGCATTTTGGTCTGTTTTACAAACAATAATCAAAAAGTCACTCAAGACTCCATTGGTAATGAAGGTCTTTGAACCATTCACAATATAGTAATCGCCTTCTCTCACGGCAGTAGTACGAATTGCCTGTACATCGGAACCTCCAAAAGGTTCAGTGATAGCTAGACAACCTACTTTTTCTCCCTTGATACCAGGCACTAAATATTTTTGTTTTTGCGCTTCTGTACCTTCTGCATTCAGGTGGGT
>CALJVJ010000361.1 GCA_937974625.1 uncultured Saprospiraceae bacterium | reverse complement strand
TATTGGCAATCCGAAAAGTCAATACTCTAGTCTTACCTGACCCCGGCCCTGCGACTACCAATACTGGTCCTTTTATCGTCGTTACAGCATCTCGCTGAACATCATTTAACTCGTTTAAATAATCTTGCATGTAGTTTTATTTTGGATTGTAAAAGTACGGAAAAGTATAGGAGGATGACACTAAAGTAATTGTTTATTTTTATAAAAAAACAAAACTTTTTTATTTAACTTTATGACTTTACATTTTTGAGGAGACTTTTAATTTTTTGCTAAGAAGAATTAAGTGTTTTCTCTAAATTTGAACGATAGAGGTCTTCAATAGAGAAAATACTTCCAATTCTTGTTTTGCAGAAAGCTAAACGCATTGGAAATAGTTTACCCACATGGGGCTCTTCTTTTAGCATTTTGCAAACTATTTATTTACTAAAATGGATTTAAAAGAAGCCATACTTAAAGAACATTCCAAACCACAAGCGATACTCATCCGAGATTACATCGGTGATAACCAATCATTATTCGATGAGTTGATGACCCATTTTTTTAGTAATGAATATCGGGTGACACAAAGGGCAGCTTGGATTATGACGCATTGCACAGAAAAGCGCCCATTTTTAATCAAGCCTCATTTGGAAAAAATGGTTAATAATTTGAGGAATGGAAATATTCATGTTGCAGTCAAACGAAATACGGTACGTTTATTACAAAATGTAGACATTCCAGAAGATTTAATGGGCACTGTGGCAGATTGTTGTTTCCAATATTTATCGGACCCAAACGAGGCAGTTGCAGTAAAGATTTTTTCAATGAGTATCTTAGGCGAACTATGTAAAAAAGAACCAGACTTAGCTAATGAATTAAAAATTTTGATAGAAGAATTTATGCCACATGGAACGGCAGGGTTTAGGTCGAGAGGGAAGAAGACTTTGATAGGGCTACAAAAACTATTGAAGTAGATACCTAACAAAAAGCCGATAATCTGTTGAAGATTATCGGCTTTTTGTAGGTACCTTTTAAAAAAAAATTAAGGCTTTTGTAATGCATTATAATTCACGGCATCCCCCTTTAACTTCTCATTCAAAAAGTTCGTCATTTTATTATATAAATGCATTCGAGTCGTGCCACCGTAAATACCATGATTTCGATTGTGGTAAGTGTAAACATCAAACTGCTTATTGGCATCAATCAAAGCATTCATCATCTCGGCACTTTGCTGATAATGCACATTATCATCCCCACCACCATGCACCAATAAATAATGTCCTTTTAGCTGGTCGGCGAAGTAAACAGGTGAATTATTTTTATATCCATCAGGATTTTCTGCTTCTGTGCGCATATAACGCTCTGTATAAATCGAATCGTACCAACGCCAGCTAGTTACAGGCGCAACAGCAATCGCGGCTTTAAACACATCATTTCCCTTCAACAAGCACAAAGAAGACATAAATCCACCATAAGACCAACCAAAAATACCGATTCGACTCGCATCCGTGTAAGGTAAACCACCTAAATACTTAGCAGCTTCTATTTGGTCAATGGTTTCATATTTCCCTAGTTCTTGATAAGTCATTTTTTTGAATTCCTCTCCTCTTGCACCTGTGCCTCTGTTATCCACACAAGCGACAACGTAACCTTGCTGTGCTAACATCTGAAACCACCAGTAATTTTGCCCTTTCCAAGAATCTTTTACTTGCTGACTGCCTGGACCACCGTACAAAGTCATAAAGACAGGATATTGGCGATTGGGATTAAAATTAGCAGGTTTTAACATCCAGCCATTTAATTTGACCTTTTCGCTGGTTTCAAATTGAAAGAACTCCACAGGATTGACATCATACGCTTCTTGAATTTTCGCTAAGGTAGCATTGTTTTCGATTACTCTAACAGTTGCTCCTTTATTGTCCCGCACCACATAAGAAGCAGGTGAATTGATAGTAGAATGACTATTGACAAAATAATCAAAGGTGCTACTGAATTGCGCATTGTGTGTGCCGCCGCCCTTCGTTAATCGTTGTTTATTTTTTCCTTTTAAATTGACGGTATAAATATTCTCTTCTAAAGGAGAAGTTTCAGAAGATTTATAGTAAACCTGTTTAGTGTCTTCATTGACACCAAAAAACTTACTGACATCATAATTTCCACTGGTCAATTGCTTCTCCTTTTTCCCTTTCATATTGTAGAGATAGATATGGTTAAACCCACTCTGCTCGCTCGTCCAAATAAAGCACTTGCCATCTTTTAGGAAAGTCAAATCATCGTCGATATCGATGTAGTATTTATTTTTTTCTTTTAGTAATAAATCAGTTTTTCCATTGTCCGCATCAGCCAATAATAATTCCAATTCATTTTGATGCCGATTCATACGGAAAATGCATAACTGCTTTGGGTTTTGGGTCCATTTTATTCTTGGAAAATAAATATCCGTTTCCTCTCCAGTTTCAGCGGTTACTGTTTTTTTAGTAGCAATGTCATAAATATGAATAGAGACCACCGCATTTTTCTCGCCTACTTTTGGATATTTAAAGGTCTCGTATTCTGGATATAAGCCACCTTTAAATTTGGTCATCGTGAATTCTTTCACTTCGGTCTCGTCAAAGCGCATAAAGGCAATCTTTTTGCCGTCAGGCGACCAATGAAAAGCTTTGGCAAAAGAAAATTCTTCTTCGTACACCCAATCTGCGCCACCATTGATAATGTGATTGAATTTTCCGTCATTCGTTATTTGAGTGGTTTGTCCACTTTTAATATCCTTGACGTATAGGTTGTTTTCAAAAACATAAGCTACTTTATCAGCATCTGGACTAAAGGTCGCATAGCTTTGTTTGCCATCTTTAGATAGTTCTGTTAGACTTTTTTGTGCCTTGTCCCAGATGTAATAATTGGCTTTAGAAGACCGACGATAAATACTTTCTTTGGCGGTCTCTAAAAGAATCTTACTTTCATCTTCATTAAAAGTATAGCTGTTAAACTTTTCTGGAAAGTTAGCAGCAGCATCTATTTCTGTAGCTGAAAATAGATTATCCACAAATTTTCCAGATACTAAGTCATACTTTTTAATGGTATTATTTTCTAATCGGGTATAGTGTTTTCCATCCTTTAAAAAATTAAAACCTGGAACAGATTTGCCAGTGAATTTATAATCCTGCCAAATATCCTCAACGGTAATACTATTTTTTTGAGCAACTCCCTGCTGAAGCATAAGCAATAAGCCAAAGGTGAATAAGAATAATTTATTTTTCATGAATACTTTGTTAGTGTTTATTCTAATATTGGTAGGTAGAAAGAGCTTCCAGAACTTGAAGTTCTGGAAGCTCTAATTCTCGAACAAAATCTATTTTTTAGCCAATTTCTTAGCCAACAACGCATTAGTTGATTTTGGCTCGGCTTTCCCTCTCGATGCTTTCATCACAGCGCCCATAAAGAACCCAATTAGCCCCTTTTTCCCATTTTGATAAGCTTTTACTTTATCAGGATTTTGAGCAATAACGTCATCGACTAACTTCTCTAGGAAGCCCTCATCTGATGATTGTACTAAATTCAGGGCCTCTGCAATTTCTAAAGGCATCTTTTTAGTTGTTAATAATTCAGGGAAGATGCGTTGATAGGCAATCGTATTACTCACTTTCCCACCATCAATTAATTGGATTAAAGCGCCTAGTTGTTGATGATTGATAGGGAAATCGGCAATTTGCTTTTTCTCTTCACTTAACCAAGGGCTAACTTTATTAATTATTAAATTAGCCGCTCCCTTATAATTTTTGGTATGTTTGGTCAACTCTTGGAAAAATAGGGCAACTCCCTTTTCTTCTGTTAATAACTTTGCATCGTAAGCAGATAATTCATAATCATTCACAAATTTTTCTTGCATTTCCCAAGGTAATGGAGGCATTCCTGCCTTTATCTTCGCCAGATATTCATCAGAGATGACCACAGGTGGTAAATCTGGTTCTGGGAAATAACGATAATCATGGGCGTCTTCTTTATCTCTAAGCGGAGAGGTTGTGCCTGAAACAGGGTCAAAGTTTAGTGTTTGTTGAGCTACTTTACCTCCTGATTCCAATAAGTCAATCTGTCGTTTGCGTTCAAATTCAATCGCCTTCCGAGCAAAACGCATGGAATTCATGTTTTTAATCTCACAACGTTCTCCAAATTTTTCTGCTCCTTTTAATCTCACAGAGACATTACAATCGCAACGTAAAGAACCTTCCTGCATATTGCCGTCAGAAACGCCTAAATAGCGCACCAATTGCCGCATAGCATTCATAAATACATCTACCTCTTGAGCCGACCGAAAATCGGGTTCCGTTACGGCTTCCAAGAGAGGAACACCTGCTCGATTTAGGTCAATAAAAGTCGCATCAGGCGCAAGGTCATGGATAGACTTTCCCGCATCTTCCTCCATGTGGATATGATGCATGCGAATATGGCGTTTGCCCGCATCTGTTTCCACATCCATGCCTCCACCAATACAAATTGGCATTCTATCTTGCGTAATTTGATAGCCTTTTGGTAAATCTGCATAGAAATAATTTTTTCTATCAAAATTATTTGTCGGACTTATTTTAGACCCTAAGGCTAATCCTAATTTTACCGCATATTCAATCTGCTTTTTATTTAATCTAGGCAAAGTACCTGGATGCCCCAAAGAAATGGTACTAATATGCGTATTCGGCGGCGCACCAAAACTGGCATCGTCTCCACAAAATGCTTTACTCTTTGTGCCTAATTGCACATGTACTTCCAAGCCAATAACAGTTTCGTATTTATCGTAAACAGACATTCTTTTAAGGTATATGGGTTAAAAAGGTATAGAGGTATAAAGGTGTACTTTACCCATAAGTTTTTTGAGAGCGAAAAACCATCAATTAAACTGAAAAGTCTTACTAAAGCATGATGCATTCCTTTTTTTTAAGGCAGGGCTGTTAAGTTCTATTTTCCAAATGTTAAATTTTTGAACAGATTTTTCAAATGTGCACGATGTTTTCCCCCTTCAAAGGGGGAATTGCTCCGTGCAATTCAAATTCTTTGGAATAAACTTTAACAACTTTCGCTTCATGTGAATCAGCACTTAACCCTTCAAAGGGGGAATTGGCTCTTACAAATCAATTAATCTGTGCTAATCTTATTATTATCACTATTTAATACTTATGGGTAATCAGTATGATACAAAGGTATACGACTATAGAGGCACAAAGTTAGCAATCTGATACATACTAGTCAACCTCTAAACCTTTATACCTCTGTACCTATTAAAACAAAAAAAACTTGCTCTCTGTTAACCAGAAAGCAAGTTTAAAATGTTTTTTGTTTATTTTAGTAGTCGATTCTAATCTAAAGACTGATTCATTTTAGAAGCAGACTTGACTAGTGCTTCATATTCGTTGATTGCTAATCCATCTACACAGTAGCTGAGTGGATTGATAGCTCTTCCGTTCAAGTGTATTTCGTAATGTAAGTGTGGTGCAGTGGAGCGACCAGTATTACCTACGGTTCCTATTTGCTCTCCTCTTTTAATTTCTTGTCCTCTTTTGACCATCACTTCGTGCATGTGTGCATACAAAGTTTCATAGCCATGTCCATGCTTAATCACCACATAATTTCCGTATGACGGAGATTTCATGACTTTGATGACTTTTCCATTGCCAGTAGCTTGGATAGCAGTTCCTCGTTTTGCCGTAAAGTCGATACCATCATGCATCTTCATCACCTTATAAATAGGATGGAGTCTTTTTCCAAAACCAGATAATAAGTGGATATTACGAGCTAAGAGGTCTTTTCTTACCGGAGCAATTAACGGCATAGATGCAAACATTTCGCTTTTATCTTTAGCCATAGATTCGATATCATCTAGGGATTCTGATTGAATCACCATTTGACGAGATAACTTATCTACTCTTTCTTGAGCTTCGATTAGTGTTTTGCCAGAATTTTTGAAATTGGTCAACAAAGTATTCTTTTGGTGACCACCAATACCTGCTTCCCATTGTGTATCGTCAATGGGTTCCATACCGAATACCATACGGTGAACGCTGGCGTCACGATCACGTAAATTGCCTAATACTTTAGTCATTTTGTCCACTTCCAAATTCAAATCAGCATATTTTTGCTTCATCTGAGTGATTTCGCGGATTAATGCTTCTTCCTTAGGAGTGGGAAAATAGTTGTAGGAAATAGAAAGTAGAACTAATGCAGCTACAAAAATACCACAAGCAATACCAGTTGCTCGGAAAATTTTGGTTTTTGTTGTCGTTACTACTTTTTCGTACTGTAGGGTATGAGTATTAAAATAAAATTTTTCCTTTCTCATTCAATAACGTTTGGTACTAAAATCATTCCAGATAGATATTAGTTCCTCATAGTTTACTTTGTTCATTTTCAGTCTGGATGTTTGCTTCTTTTAGAGATGTTCAAGGGGATGTATTATTTTTCTCTTTTAAGCAATTTAATTTTAAAATACCTAATTTTGGCGCGCTTTTAAGGCGGCAAAAATAATAGAATTTTTTAAATGCGCACTCAAAAGTAATTGCTAATCACCGAAATACAAAAGATTTATCCTAATATTTAACAGTTGTTAATAATTTATATTTGTGTTTGCAATGGAACGCCAAATTAATTTTTGACAATTAGTTGACAGACGAACACTTAGTTGGTTATTTATATTTATAATATTTTTTTAAATATTCAAATGATTGTAAATCAAACTTTAATAAATTAATTATAGCGACTAAATAATAGGATTAGTTCACTAATTTAATGCCAAAATTATATATTTAAGTTAGTTGCATTTTTTAAAAATAGGGAACGCTTTTCTAAATTGTCGGGTTTTATCAAATGCTTGTATTTTTTATATTTTTTTAAAAAAGAGCATAAAAAAAGGACTTTTTATAAAATAATACGTAAAAATGGACTGCCAAAAATTGACTTTTTTCACCAGAATTAAGTTTGTTTTTAACGCCATTAAAAAATTTAATATCTATTTATAATGACTTCATCAGCAATCAGACAGAAATTTTTAGACTTTTTTGCATCGAAAGGACATAAAATTGTACCATCGGCACCTATCGTGAATAAAGAAGATCCTACTTTGATGTTTACCAATTCAGGTATGAATCAATTCAAAGATTTTTTCTTAGGCAATCAGACACCTGAAGTCAAAAGAGTCGCCGATACGCAAAAATGTTTGCGGGTTTCTGGTAAGCATAATGACTTAGAGGAGGTAGGAAGAGATAGTTATCACCATACGATGTTTGAGATGTTGGGTAACTGGTCTTTTGGTGATTACTTCAAAGAAGAGGCGATTGAATGGGCTTGGGAGTTATTGACTAAGGAATTTGGTTTGCCTAAAGACCGTTTATATGTCTCTGTTTTCGAAGGAGACAAAGAAGACGGCTTAGCACCTGATACAGAAGCTAGGGATTTTTGGAAAAAGTGGATTGATGAAGATAGAATCTTAGATTTTGACAAAAAAGACAATTTCTGGGAAATGGGCGAAACAGGTCCTTGTGGCCCTTGTTCCGAAATCCATATCGATATTAGACCCGATTCAGAAAGAGCAAAAGTCGATGGAAAGACTTTAGTGAATATGGATGACCCATTGGTCATTGAAATCTGGAATCTGGTATTTATCCAATTTAATAGAAAAGCAGATAAGAGTTTAGAGGAGTTACCTGACAAGCACGTAGATACAGGAATGGGTTTTGAGCGATTGACGATGGCTTTACAAGGGACGACTTCTAATTACGATACAGACGTTTTTTCT
>CALJVJ010000360.1 GCA_937974625.1 uncultured Saprospiraceae bacterium | reverse complement strand
GTGAAATCGGTGATTGAGTATCGATTTAGATTTGAGTATTGATTAAAATTAAGTATTTGAACTATAAAATAAAAGATTTTTGTAAACTTTTTATGTATATTTTTATGTAGAATAATATAAAAAATAGTATGTAGCTTAGCTGTTAAGTGCCACTTGTTAATTCATTCGGAAAATTTTAGGGACAAGACTTGTCCACTCCGCAGTCGAGCTAGTTTTTTTGATAGTTTTAGCTAAAATAAGGGATGCGAAAGGTTTATGTCTTAATGGAGCATCCTGTTTAGTTTATTTTGTAAAATTGCGACTTACCATTGTTTTGCTTGGTAAGGGTAACGCACTACATACTGCTCTTTTACTATTCTTTTGATTTTATCTTTTAACTCTTCGATATTTTCTTTTTTGATAGCAGAAACAAAAACATGGTCTCCTTCAAAATGAGTTTTTAGTTTATCCGTCAATTCTGTTAAAATTTCTGTTTTGGTAGTTTCATCTAAAAAGTCATCAAAATACCTTTCTCGATATAAATCCATTTTATTAAAAACGAATAATGTTGGTTTATCTATTGCCCCTAAATCCTTTAGTGTATTTTGAACGGTATTGATTTGGTCTTCATATTGTGGGTGTGCAATATCTACAACATGTAATAAAATGTCACTTTCTTTCGCTTCATCTAAAGTCGATTTGAAGCTTTCTACTAAATGGTGAGGTAATTTTCTAATGAATCCTACTGTATCTGACAATAAAAAAGGCATTGTGTTAAAAACTACTTTTCTAACGGTGGTATCCAGAGTTGCAAAAAGTTTATTCTCCGCAAAAACTTCTGATTTACTTAATAAATTCATTATGGTAGATTTCCCCACATTCGTATAACCAACCAAGGCTACTCGAATCATCTGCCCTCTTGTTTTACGCCGAGTCATGTTCTGTTGGTCAATCGTTTTTAATTTGGTTTTTAATTTGGATATTTTATCTCTAATAATCCGTCTATCTGTTTCAATTTCTTTCTCACCCGGACCTCTCATTCCAATACCCCCTCTTTGTCTTTCTAAGTGCGTCCATAATCCTCGTAATCTAGGTAATAAATACTGCATTTGGGCCAACTCGACTTGTGTTTTAGCTTGAGATGTTTGTGCTCTACTTGCAAAAATATCTAAAATCAAGGTACTACGGTCAATGATTTTAACTTTCAAAAACTCTTCTAAAATACCAACCTGTTTACCTGTTAAGTCATCATCAAATATAACCATCGAAATTTCTTCGTGTGATGCTACATACTCCTGAATTTCTTCTAGCTTTCCTTTTCCAACAAAGGTTCGGCGGTCAGGATTTTTGAGTCTTTGCGTAAATCGCTTTACGGTTTTAGCACCCGCTGTCAAAGCTAGAAACTCTAGCTCGTCCATATATTCTTTTACGTTTTCCTCTGTATCCATTCCATGAATGACGCCAACTAAAATCGCATATTCTATCCCTTTGTTTAAGCCTTTACCTCGATTCTTATCGCCTAAATTCCAATTATAATTTTCTTGGTTATTAGTCGACTTTTTCTTTCTCAAGGAATCCCTGCTTTGATTTTTCATATGTGATTATTACAAAAATAATTGATTGAAAACTGTTGATTGCTTGCAAATTTGCATCCATTACTCAACTGCAAATTTGCTAAAAAAATTCCATAGTTTTTGAAATGCTCCTAATTTACCAAGAAAGATAAACCTGCTTTTTTTAAAGAAATTCCTTATTCTATTACCTTCTTGGAACTATTAAAGGCGTTTATTTATGCCAGATAAAGGGTGTTTAATATTTAAAAAATCCTAAATTAACCAATAAAAGTGTGACTTTTTTCTAATAATTCGGTCATAAAAGTAGTTAAAGCACAAAATTTTTTACAAAACTGGATTTATATTTTTATTTCTCCTATTTTTGTTAGGTAATTAAAAGTTTTTTGCTTCGTATTAATTTTCAATCGTTTAGTTAAGTAGCTTTAAAAGACCGATTTTAGAAATATATGTTTGAATTTTTTCCTTCCTCTATTTCTTTTTCCTTTTATACTTCGCTGGTTTCTAATTCTTTGATTGCTTTATACCAAGCTTAGACGCTTTTATGCGCTTTATTCCGTGACAGCTTAATTAGTCATGAAGCTTTTTTAATTTTTTATTTCAAGTTTTTTTCTTTTTAGCCGTTACCATTTTTTAATTTTATTTTTTATTTTTTAATTTTTTATTTTTTATTTATGAACATTTTTGTTGCAAAACTAAGTTTTAACACCGAAGAAGGTGATTTACGTGATGCATTTGAAGCGTACGGTGAGGTATCTTCTGTAAAGATTATTATTGACAAATTTACTGGACGTTCAAAGGGTTTTGGATTTGTAGAAATGGATAACGACGACGAAGCACAAGCTGCAATTGACGATTTAAACGATGCTGAATTAGATGGAAGAACTATTGTTGTAAAGAAAGCAGAACCAAGAGAAAATCGTGACCGTAGAGGTGGCGGCGGTGGTCGTGGTGGCTACGGCGGCGGCGGCGGAGGTCGTGGTGGCTACGGTGGCGGCGGCGGAGGTCGTGGTGGCTACGGTGGTGGCGGCGGCGGAGGCTACGGCGGTGGCGGTGGCTACGGTGGCGGCGGCGGTCGTTACTAATCAACCCACACGTATATCTCTTTTACCAGATATATAAAAATGGCGCTTCAACTTCGGTTGAGGCGCCGTTTTTGTTTGTAGGTATAATAGTCTTAAACGCTCCAAGGGGTTCAAACTCCTTGGAGCGTTTTCCTACAAGAAATTTTAAAATAACAGATATTTGAGTACTATGCCGATTACCTATAAACCTTGATATATCGAACCCTACTCATGCTGCAATTTCCCCCAAGCCGTAATCAGAAAATAAAGTCCGATACCCGCTATTCCTGTTAGAATAAGTGCGGGGGTAGTATTGCCATAAATCCAATTCCCTGTTGCGAATAAGGTACTGTAAACAGTTATACAACCAACTACAAAACATAATATTTCGAAAGGTAATTGACCTTGTTCTTTTTTCATAATATCTCCTTCCGCAGTGGCTTTGTTAATAACTGCATCCCAACCATTGCCTCCAGGTTTGATTAGTCGGTAAAATTCTCGAAGGGTTTTGTCATCCGTTGGAGCTGTGAAATAAGTAGCGGCCACCCAAATGATGGTTGTTAACACGGCACCACTCACTGTTTTCTGCCATCCTTCTAAAACCATAATTCCCAAATCGTCATGGATAAAAGTGAAATAGCCTGCTATAATTAAAGAAGCTATCATCGCTACAATTTCTGTCATTGCACTAATTCTCCACCAAAACCATCTTAGAATATAGATAAGCCCAGTCCCCGCCCCTAAAAGCAACAATAAATTAAATGCTTGTGCTGCATTTGTCAAAACTAAACCTAAGCCTAAGCCCAAGATTGCAGATACAACTGTAAAGGCTCTTCCTGCCCAAACTAATTCGGATTGGCTCGCATCAGGTTTTAAAAATCGTTGATAAAAATCATTTACTAAATAGGAGGCTCCTAAATTTAACTGCGTTGACATGGTAGACATAAATGCAGCTACTAATGACGCAGCGACCAAACCTAGTAACCCTGAAGGTAATTTGGTCAACATCGCTGGATATGCAACGTCATGTCCTAATTTATCGGCTGAGAGATTTGGAAAGGCTGTTTGTATATCTGCTACCTCTGGAAAAACGACCAAAGATGCCAAAGCAATCAAAATCCATGGCCACGGTCGAAGGGCGTAATGTGCCGCATTATATAAAAGCGTTGCGCCGACTGCATTTTTTTCATCCTTGGCAGAAAACATTCTTTGAGCTATATAACCTCCACCACCTGGCTCTGAACCTGGATAATAGGAAGCCCACCATTGAACCGCTAATGGTACTAAAATGACAGGTACCCATACATTTGGGTCACCAAAATCTGGTAATAAACTCAATTTATCTACTACATTTTCATGAGCTATTAGGTTGGATAATCCACCTACTTCTGGTAAGCCTAGTATATAGATACACGCCCAAATCGACCCTATCATTGCTAAGATAAATTGCACAAAATCCGTAATAATTACCGCTTTTAATCCGCCAAAGGTACTATAGGCTAAGGTAATTGACCCTGCAATCAATAAGGTTTGCCAACCGGGCATATCTAATACGACTTCCCCAAATTTTACGGCTGCTAAAGAAACAGCTCCCATTACTAAAACATTGAATATCAAGCCTAAATATAAGGCTCTAAAGCCCCGCAAAAAGGCAGCTGCTGGACCGCTATATCGCAATTCATAAAATTCTACGTCCGTTAATACATTCGACCTTCGCCATAATTTTGCATAGACAAAAACCGTCAACATACCCGTCAATAAAAACGACCACCAACCCCAATTCCCCGACACCCCATTTTGTCTAACTAAATCGGTCACTAAATTGGGCGTATCCGCCGAAAAAGTAGTGGCCACCATAGAAATTCCTAATAGCCACCAAGTCATATTTCGACCTGATAAAAAGAAATCGTCCACACTGTCTCCTGCTTTTCTGGAAACCATTATTCCGACTATTAAGACGAATAAAAAGTATAAGCCCATAATGGACCAGTCTAATGTTGATAAAGTCATTGATATTGGTTATTTGTATGGTTTAGTTGCTGATTATTTTTATTGAAAATTGGTTTCTGGCGTCAATTATTTAGGATTATGGGGCAAAAGGTAGTAATTTTTCCCAATGTTTTAACCATATTTAATTTTTTATTTATAACCTGCCTGAACAGATGGCAGCTTAGTAGGTTTTCAATTTTTAAATTAGGACTAAAAAATGGCAATGGACTACCAAAAAATAACTAAAGATTGGATTCATGATTTTGTGATTCGCCATAATCTCTGCCCATTTGCTAAGAAACCTTTTGTTCAAAATACCATTCGTTATGCGCTTTACGAAGGGACAGATTGGGAAGCACTTGCTCTGCTTTTTCAAAAAGAAGCTACTTTTTTAAAAAACTCAGCTAATTCTTCCACAGAAACGACGATTATCATCATTCCCAATGCTTTAAATGGCTTTAATGACTATTTAGACTTTTTAGCATTCGCTAATAGGCTTATATTTGCGCTCCGTTTGGAAGGTGAGCTACAAATTGCTTCCTTTCACCCTGATTACCAGTTTGATGGAACCGAAAAAATGGATGTTACCAACCATACAAATCGGTCGCCTTTCCCCCTGCTACATTTGCTCAAGGAGGAAAGTGTAACGCAGGCTTTAGCGCACTATGATGAACCTGAAAGTATTCCAGAACGGAATATGGAGACGATGAAACGAGTTTTTGGAGAGGAGAAAGGTAGAAGTTAGCAGGTTTGTTGAAGATGGAAATTAATTTTTGAAATTGAAAAGCCTTATTTTATAAATGACTTTAAAACAACGTATAGCACTTTTAACTCAACTTGGTGAATATTTGCTTTCAGGGGATGAACTTTTGAAAGCCTTTATGACAAGAACCCAGTATAATAATGCTTGGTTAACAGTAGAAAATTGTGAAAAGTCAGCAAAAGCGATTGGAAAATACTTTTTGCAACAAGCTCCATTAGAAGAGTGGGCGAAAGCCTATAACGTTGAGGAAAATACCCTTTCTAAAAAGGTAGGGATTGTGATGGCAGGGAATATTCCATTAGTAGGTTTCCATGATTTATTGGCTATCTTTTTGACTGGCCATCAATCTATTATAAAGTTATCTGATAAGGACAGATTTTTGATACCTCAACTTATCAAAAAAATGGGGGAATGGAACGAAGCTTCGAAACCTTATTTTGAGATAGTGGAAAGATTGACTGGATTTGATGCCGTCATTGCCACTGGTAGTAATAATTCTGCTCGTTATTTTGAACAATATTTTGGTAAGTATCCTAATATTATAAGAAAAAACAGGAATGCTATTGCGATATTGGATGGAACGGAAAGTATAGCAGATTTGTATGCTTTGGGGAATGATGTGTTTGAATATTATGGATTGGGTTGTCGAAATGTTTCTAAAATCTATGTACCAAGAGATTTTAATTTTGACCCACTTTTAGAAGCATTCCATGAGTACAATAGCATTGTTTTAAATAATAAATACAAAAATAATTTTGACTATAATTATGCGATGCTAATTTTAAATAAAGTGCCGTATAAAGCAAATGGTTGTATCATTTTGACTGAAAATGAGGCAATTACCTCAAGAATCGCCTCTTTACATTATGAATTCTACGATAAAGCCGATAATTTAGTAGTTGAAATTAATCGACGTACCGAAGAGATTCAATGTGTGGTTGCTAAAATGGAGTTACCAAACATCCAAACTATTCCTTTTGGAAAAGCACAAAGACCCCAATTAACAGATTATGCTGATGGGGTAGACACAATGGAGTTTTTAATAAATTTATAAGTAACGTAGACCAATGTCTGAATACATTGTAAATTAAAGTTAATTAGTTTACTTTGTACTGAGTTACAATATCAAAAAAAATGACAAATATAGTAGCAATTGTGGGAAGACCGAATGTGGGAAAATCAACCTTTTATAACCGGATGGTTGGAGGAAGACCCGCCATCGTAGATGATGTAAGCGGTGTGACGCGTGACCGTATGTATGGTACTTGCGAATGGAATGGGAAATCTTTTACCGTAGTAGATACTGGAGGATTTGTTCGAGATTCTGAAGAAATTTTTGAAGTGGCTATTCGAGATCAAGTTAAAATAGCTATTGAAGAGGCAGGTGTTATTATCTTTATGGTGGATGTCTCGACCGGTATTACGGATTTAGATGACCAGATGGCACAAATGTTACGTCGTTCTGATAAGCCTGTTTTATTAGCGGTTAATAAAGTAGATAATCACCAACGGTTATTAGATGCTAATGAATTCTGGAGCTTAGGGTTTGAGGAAACTCATTTTTTAGCTTCTATCTCCGGAAGTGGAACGGGGGATTTATTGGATGCAGTAACAGAAAAATTAGCAGATGATGCGTCTGTTGACGATGACGATATGCCTAAGTTTGCTATTGTGGGTAGACCTAATGTTGGTAAATCTTCTTTGGCGAATGCGCTTTTGGGTGAAGAAAGAAATATTGTTACGCCTATTGCGGGTACTACCAGAGATACTATTAATTCAACTTATTCCAAGTTTGGCAAGGAGTTTATGATAATTGATACAGCTGGAATTCGTAAGAAGAGGAAGGTCAATGAGGATTTAGAGTTTTATTCCGTGATGCGTGCTATTCGGGCTATCGAAGATTGCGATGTGATTTTATTGATGATAGATGCTCAAACTGGTATGGAAGCACAAGATATGAGTATCTTTAATCTAGCTAAAAAGCGCAATAAAGGAATCGTAATATTGGTTAATAAATGGGATTTAATGGATAAGGAGACCAATACTGCCCGAGATTTTGAAAAAGAAATGAAAAAGAAAATGGCACCATTTGTGGACTTGCCTATTGTATTCATTTCTGCTTTGGAAAAACAGCGAATATTTAAAGCGGTGGAAGCAGGTTTAGCCGTATTTGAAAATCGTTCTCAGAAGATAAAAACATCGGTATTAAACGAAGTTATTGGAGATGCTATTGAAGCTTATGAACCGCCTTCCCACCGTGGTAAATTTATCAAAATTAAATACATTACGCAGCTTCCGACCTATTATCCTGCTTTTGCTTTTTTCTGTAATTACCCCAAACATATTAAGGAGAGTTATAGAAATTATCTAGAAAATCAATTGAGAAAGAATTTTAATTTTAAAGGTGTACCAATTGGTATATTTTTTAGAAAGAAGTAATATTTAGAGTAGAGCGTAAAACCATTTCGCAAGCGGAATTGAGAAAATAGAGCAATAAAACATTTACGGAAACTGACCAATTAGAATGGTTTCTTCTCGTTCAGTGAACTAGTCTCTACGCTTAATAGTCATGAAATAATAATTTCAATGCTACAACCCATTTCCATCGAAGAAAAAGAATGGCTGCAATCTATGAAAGCAGGTCAAGAGTCTGCCTTGCAAAAAATATTCAAGCATTATTACAAGTACTTAGTAGTTACGGGCTATAATATTACGGGCGATAATGAAAAAGCTAAGGACTTAGTACAAGATGTCTTTTTTGAATTGTGGAAAAAAAGAGAACAAATTGAGATTCAATCTTCTTTAAAAGCTTACCTACGTCGAGCGGTGGTCAATCGGTCTTTAAACTATATCAAAACTCAAAAACGATTTGATTTTGGAGATGAAAATTTTGATGCTCAAACACCTGATAAAACCTTTTCGGCTCAAAAAAACTTAGAAGCGCAAGATTTAAAAGCTGCCATCAATGACGCGATTGATAGTTTACCTGCAAAATGTAAGGCTATTTTTATTCTCAGCCGATTTGAAAAATTATCCCACAAAGAAATTGCTACCAAATTAGATATTTCTACAAAAACCATTGAGAATCAGATTACTAAGGCACTGAAAATTGTTAGAGTAGCGGTCAATAAATATAATGTGTTAAGCTTGTTTTTACTTTTGATAGCTTATTTTTAAAAAAAAATCTAATTAGATGGGGGGAAGCCCTATTCAAACTGTCTTAGTATTTGAAAGCGTTGGTTGTTGCAAAATTTATACTGTTCTAACTAACATTAAAAGTAATCAAAAAATAATTCAGTCAATCAAAAAGTTAAAAGACACCCGACAAAAAAAAGCGATAAAATATTTTTATCGCAATTAAAGTCTTACAACTACTGATTAATTTAAAAATGAAAAAAGACAATTACATTGCGCTAATTTACAAAAAACTCAAAGGCGACATTTCGTTGGAAGAGCAATCTCAGTTAGACGTTTGGGAGGGAAATACTCCCGAAAATGCACAACTTTCTAGGCAATTAGAAAAGGATTGGGCATTAACAGAAGACTATACGCCTTCCGTTGATTTTGACCTTGATGTTGACGCCGATTTTAAATTATTGCAACAACGAATTGATAAAGATGCTACTCTAATTAAATCTCCAGCGGATAATATGAGAATAGCCAATCAACCCATTGGAAAGGTGGTGGCTATGTCTAGCAAAAAATCTAGTTCTCGTTGGATTGGATGGGCCTCCGCTGCGGTTATTGCTTTAGCGCTTGGTTTTTGGTTTATGACCAATCAGAATGATGTGCTTTCTGCGCCCATGATTGCTGAAACTAATTTTCAAGAAAAGAAGTCCGTTACCTTAAATGATGGGACTGTTGTCTGGTTAAACGGCAGTAGTAAATTAACTTATTTTACGGATTTTTCTGGCAATGAAAGAGTAGTACAATTGACAGGAGAAGCTTTTTTTGATGTAACAAAATTTCCAGATAAGCCCTTTATTATTGAAGCTAATAATTCAAAAATAACTGTTTTGGGAACCTCTTTTAATGTTCGGTCTCGGATTGCTGAAGGGATGACAGAGGTGGTCGTGAAAACCGGAAAAGTTCGACTAGAAAATGGGGTAGGTGATAAAAAAGTGGAGTTGACACCCAACCAAAAAGGGGTACATGATGTGTCTAATAATACAGTGATAGAAATGGAAGAAATAGATATGAATGAATTAGCTTGGCATAGTGATAAACTTATTTTTATGCATACGCCTTTGAATGAAGTGTTGGATGATTTAGAGAGACAATTTGAAGTGAAAATCACTTTAGCGGATAAGACTTTAAATGATTGCGAATATGGAGCAACTCATAAAGTAGAAGACGGAATCGCTACTATTTTAAATGCTATTGCAGACACTTACAAAATGACTTTAAAGCCAATAGGTAATACTTCTTTTGAATTAGTAAATGGAAGTTGTCAATAGAAGAAAATTGTGATTTGGAAAGTAATTTCAATTTTTCCAAACATTTTTACTAGGAAATCACCCGAAATCTAACATCTTGATGAAGAAAACCCTGTTAATACTAGCTAGTATGCTATTGACCTTTATGGTCGTAGGTCAGTCGGTATTTGACAGGAAGGTGGATTTTAAGGCAGAAGATATACCTGTTGCGGACGCGCTTATCTCTCTTTGTAATAAGGCTGATATCAATGTTTCTTTTGATAGTCGGCTATTTGAAAATGCGCCTACTGTTTCTCTCCAACATCAAAATAAATCGCTTAAATTTTTATTGACCGCTTGTTTAAAAGAGACAGAAATAGGTTTCAACTGGAAGGATAACCGTTTGGTTTTATATCAGAAGCCTCCTCCTATCTATACTATTAGTGGTTTTGTAGAAGATAGTTTATCTGGAGAGCGATTAGTTTCTGCCACGGTCTTTGACTATATTTCAGGTAAAGGGACAACTACCAACGAATATGGTTTTTATAGCTTATCTATTCCTCGTGGAAAAGCATCTTTAGGATTTTCTTACCTCGGTTTCAATTCTTGTACTTATCAAATTAATATTAGAAAAAATCTTTACTTCAATGTGCCCTTAAAATCTTCTGTTACACTTGAAGAAATAATAGTTACGGATGATAGAATATCTTTAAAAGAAGGTTTGTCTGTTACGGATGCCCCTAATTATGCGATGGATGAGTTGAGAAAAATTCCTGCTACAGGTGGTGAACCAGATGTACTTAAGTTCTTTCAAACTTTACCTGGAGTAGAGGCAGGGTCAGGGAGTCTTGGTGGGACCCACGTTAGAGGCGGAGATGCGAATCACAATCTAATTTTGTTAGATGGAGTGCCTGTTTATAGCCCTAGTCATTCGCTTGGATTATTTTCTATTTTCAATGAAAATATAGTCAAAAGTGCTAAAATTTATAAAGGAAAATTTCCCGCCAAATATGGTGGACGCTTAGCATCTGTCATAGATATACAAACAAAAGAAGGGAATGACAAAAAATTTAAGTTCGGCGTAGGAACTAGTCTGTTTGCGTCGAATGCTACTGTAGAAGGGCCCATTAAAAAGGACAAAACTTCATTTTTACTTTCTGGTCGGAGAACACAATTGGAACCCCTTATTAGTCTAATATCTATCACGGAAATTAATGATACTGTTTCTACGGAGGGAAGCCTTGGCTATTTTTTTTATGATTTTAATGCAAAGATAAACCATACGCTTTCTGATAAAGATAAACTTTATGTAAGTTTTTATAGAGGGTCTGACAAATTTAAATTTGTTAATTATAATTATGAGGTGATACCTTATGAATTGGGCCTTGAAGAGGAAGAAGAAGAGGAGGAGGAGAATAGTACTTATGAAATTACAGGTCAGGGTGATTTTTTGAGCATCAACTGGGGAAATACTATACTTTCCTCGCGCTGGAATCGGATGTGGAACAATAAGTTATTTTCTAATTTAACCCTAACTTATAGTGAATTCGTTTTCCGCTTTTTGAATTCTACTTCTAGAGATTTTGATTTCAATGAAAGAGAATTGTCTAGATTTGAACAATTTGATTTTTCTTCTAGAATTCAAGATGTGGCTTTAAAAATGGATTTTGATTTTGTCAAGAATAATAACCATTATTTAAAGTTTGGAATAGGACTTAAAGAAAGAAGATTTGCGCCTAATTTTGAATATAATGAATTCCAAGTTGATGGAAATGCTATACCCTTTGAAGAACAATTGGTTCCTCTTGCATCTAGTGATAATCATTATTTTGCCACAGAATTTAATTTCTACGCAGAAGATGATTGGACCATAACGGACAAACTGAGCGCTCAATTTGGATTTCATAATGCACTATTTACAGCATCTAATGCTGCATGGAATGCTTTCCAACCTAGACTTTCTATTCAATATGATTGGTTGCCTTTTAGTAAGATTTATGCTTCGTATAATCAAATGAGCCAATTTCTACATGTTTTGAGCCCTGTAGGAATCAGCATGCCCTTTGATTTGTGGGTGCCTTCTACTAAGGAAGTGGCACCAGAACATGCTAGACAAATCTTGCTGGGGACGGAATGGCGACTGCCTGCTGATTTTATTTTTGGTGCGGAATTGTATTACAAAAAGTTGGATAACCTTATTACTTATCGACAAGAGGTTAATGACTTTTTTATGAGTGAGAACAGTGATTTTGACTGGGAAAAGGAAATTACCACTGGACAAGGTTGGAATTATGGTGTAGAAACCTCACTTGCCAGAAAGAAAGGTAAAGCTACAGGTTATATCAATTATACTTGGTCTAAAGCAGAACGCCAATTTGAGGGACTTAGTAACAACGAACGATTTCCTTTTAGATTTAACCGAGCGCATGTATTTAAAGTGGGTCTAAATCAAGAGTTTGGTCCCAAATTTAACTTTAATGCTGCTTGGTATTATGGTTCAGGTCAATATACCACTCCAAGGGTAATCGAAATAATAGGAGAAGGGGATAATCTAGATGCCTTCCAATTCGGCTTTAATAATGATGCGGATGAATTGAATAATGTTAAATTATTACCACATCATCAATTAGATGTTAGCTTTAACTTTCATTGGCCAAGAAAACGAATAGAACATTTCTTCACCTTTAGTATTAATAATTTTTACAATAATAGGAATCCTATTTTTTCTGTTCGCGAACAAGAAATAGATAATCCAGGAAACTTTGTTCAAAAGGATGTTCCTGGATTACCGTTCATGCCTGGTTTGAGGTATGCTATTAAGTTTTGATACTTCCTTACATCCCTTTCACTAACATTACCGCATTCTGCATCATCCGACTTGGCCCTCTCCAAAACATTCGGTACTGCGTATTATCCATCAGAAATACCACTTTTCCTCGTCCTATTGGTTGCACTCCCGCAAATGCATTCCCACTCATTCGTTTTAAATTAGCAGAAGAAGCATAGCCTGACGCTAACAAATTGGGATAAGCGGAATATCTGCCTACTGTTTGAAATCCAGCATTTGGCTTTAACGCAGCTGACCCAAATTTTAAGGAGTAAAGGTCTTTGGACATGCCGAATGCTAGTGGATTGGTAATGTCCAAAGTCGCATTCATGGCTGCACCAGGGATATTTTTCTTACCCCCATAATCTCTTCGGTCTGCATAAGGTACAAATTTGGCGATTTCTGTAGAATCTTTTGGCGCTTTTATCATTTCGACATTGGTCAAGCCAGAGGCCTTTTTTGTTAAGAAATTGGCCGCACTTTCTGTCCCAATCAAAACACCACCTGCACTGACCCAATTTTTAATTTCCTTGAGTTGGTCTTTACCAAAAAGCTGTTTTAAACTAGACCCGCCGCCCGGTAAAATTAAGACATCATAATCGTGCAAATTGGCATACCCATATCGACTACCTAGTTTAGGCATAGCTGTTTGTTGGAAAATCGAAGTTCGAATTCGCTCAACGGGCAAAGCTGTAATTTGGTCAAACAAAAAATATAATTGCCCTGCGGTGTAAGTATTAAAAGGTGGTTCGACCAACATCGCCACCTTTGGTTGTTTGACAGGACGGGTATTATTAGAAACCAAATCAATGCCACTGCGCATTCTTCCCGTGTTATGCCCATCTATGACAACACCTGCCGCTGCTGCAATTTCCATCATGTCTGCTTTAACTTTGTCTGCTTTATCCAAATTTCTACCCAATAATATAATTAAGGACCCTTCGGAATATTCTTTTTTGCCATCATTAAATATCTTTCTAGCAGACCGAACTCTATACTTTTTTTGCCAAAGCAAAGACAAAGCTTTTGGGGCATATTGCTGTTTCCAATCTATAGTGAAAGCATAAGTTGCATCCGGATTATTGACGCCTTGTGCATACATCGGTGCTTCGGTCACAGGATTGGTGCTGACAGCAATAGCTCGATTACTTTGATAGGCATCTAGGTTATAAGCCAATGGTGCGGCCCAGGTAGACATATCATACATCACAGAGTCTTCAATCGCTAAAGACGGTGAAAGAATACTATTGATGAACAAATGTCGAGGCTGATTACAATTAATGATATAAGTGCCTTCTGGAAAACTTTTAGTATTGGATTTGCCATCTTTATAATTGCGAACATTAGGTGCAGAAAAACTGGCGGTTGCTTGTTCTATTTTGATACCTTGTCTCAACAAGACTTCGATAACTTGCTTTACATAATCATGGTCATTATTAGGTAAAATATAAGCCTTTGTAGGGTCTTTGGCGTTTTTTGGATTTAAAGCATCGTAGGTATATTTTTGAAATAACTCCTTATGTTCGACCGCCTTTTGTAAAGTAGCAATAGACGTTAAATAATGGTCAAATAAACGTTGTCGAATCGTCAATATACTGCCGTCTGAAGTCTCTATCGCACGCCCCCCGCCAATGCCTCCTTGTTCCACCAACATCCCTACTGCGCCCATTACACTGGGATAGGAAGAACCATAACCTGGATAATAAAAATCAAAAGCTTCTCTAGTGAAATACCCAATTTTATGTCGGTCAAAAGCAGCAATATTTGCCATTCCGAAAGTATCACTTAAGGCTTCGTATTGGTCAGGTAAAATTTTGTTTCTCGGAGTGGTGCCCGGCATGGTGAAGTAGTTACTATTATAGCCTTGTTCGTGATAATCGGTATGTACTTGCGGCATCCATTCTTGGTAAATTTTAGTATGCCCTCTAGATTCTGGATGCACGCCCCAAATCCAATCTCTGTTCAAATCAAACCAATAGTGATTGGTTCTGCCATTGGGCCAAGGGGCATAATGTTCTAAATCTTTTGGCTCAAAGCCAATCACTTCTCTTGCCATGCTATTATACCAACTCACATAGCGAGACCGCCCGTCGGGATTGATGCATGGATACATCACAAACACTAAATCGGCTAACAAATCTGCTGTGGCATCGTCTTGCGCAGCGGCTAGTCGATACGCTACTTGCTTGGCAGCTTCGGTAGACGAAGCTTCATTGCCGTGAATATTATAACTGAAAGAAACGACTATTGGATTATCTTTCATAATGGTCTGTGCTTCAGCGGAGGAAGTCGTAGTTGGGTCTGCTAATTTTAAATTGTTGAGCCGTATTTCTTCAATATTTTCTTGATTCTTAGCAGAAGTAATCACTAAATAGATGAGTGGCCGACCTTCATATGTTTCTCCATAACTGGCTATCGTTACCTTATCAGAAGCCGCCGCTAGTTTTTCCATATAGTCGACCGTCG
>CALJVJ010000359.1 GCA_937974625.1 uncultured Saprospiraceae bacterium | reverse complement strand
CAATATTATTATTTTGAATTAAATCATTTTGAAATAGGTGGTAGAGACTATGCATCAGTAGAATGGAAAGCTGATTTTTTGACTGGTGGACTTAGTTCGGACCTTTGGCTTACAGTAGGTGGGGATTACATCTATGATGCTTGTGATACACTTTGTCCAGAAAGAGGAACCGCTTGTGACGATGGAAATGCCCTGACAGAAAACGACCAAGCAGATGGCAATTGTAATTGTACGGGTAATCCAATCACAACGAATACTTGTGTAGGTGAAAGAGGATTGGTAGAAACTTATATTTACAAAGATTTGCCAGGAACTGCGCTGAGTATTTTAGATACGGAAATTGATAATGGTGGTCAACCTGATACTATCTTACCTTTAGGGGAACATTTTTTCCAACTCTATAATTTTAATGATGGCTTTGAACCCAATTATGGGACTTATATCCAAGCTTATATCCAAGTTCCAGTGACTGGATTATACAGTTTTAATATTACAGGTTCTCATCAAAATGTGTGTTTCATTAGCTCAGATGAGGACCCTGCTAATAAAACAGCTAACGAAATGCGTACTTATTGGTGGGCTAGTGTTTATAATCATATTGTCGATTATGGTAATAATCCACACGACCAAACAGTAGAAAATATTTTACTAGAAGCCGATAAATACTATTATATAGAATTTAGAAACAAGGGAGCAGAAAATAATTATCAACAGTTCCATCTTTTTTGGAAAACGCCTTACCAGACTAGAGATGAATGGCTTAGAGTTCCTACCTTTTATTTTCATGATTATACTTGCGAAACAGCTTGTATCTCTGCTGGTGTAAGTTGTAATGACGATGACCCTTATACTTCCAATGATGTGTGGGACGGCAATTGTGGATGTGCTGGTACACCTTGCGTAGCGCCTAATTGTGATGACCCTAGTACTTCTTACATCGTTCCTGATGAATGTGAAACTACTAGTGAAGTGAGTAATCGTGCCGATGATGCTTGGTTGTCTTGTACGCCTTTAAGTGATGCCCCTAACCCTGACCGAAATGGACAGCATTGGATTCAATATGACTTTGGGAATGCTTATAATATAGGAACAACTCAAGTTTGGAATTACAATGCCGATGGAGCAGTCGCTGCTGGATTCCAGCAAGTGGTGATTGACTATTCTACGGATGGCATTCATTGGCAAGAACTAGGTACTTATAATTGGGATTTGGCAACAGGAAATGCCAATTATTCGGGATTTGAAGGCCCTGATTTTTCCAATATTTCCGCTAGATATGTCTTAATCAGTTCGATGGATGACCCCAATTCTTGTCGAGGGATAAGTAAAATTTCCTTTAATGCGGTGAGTTGCCCAAAAATAGAATTTAGTACACCAACAATTGACCAATCTGTACTGGAAAATTCGACAATTTCAGCAGTAAGCGTAGCGGTGACCGAAGGTGAAGCAGCAATTAATTCCGTTGCCTTGTATTTAGATAATACTTGGATTGCTTCTGACAATTCCGCTCCCTACGAGTGGTCCGATTTACCTGACTTACAAAATCTATCGAATGGAGATTACGAACTTTCTGCTGTTGTCATGGATGCGAATGGAACGGAGTGCGAACTTTCTACTCAGCTTCATGCTCTAGCATTAACCGATTTTCCTTGTGAAGCAGAGGCTATCGTTTTAGACACGACTGACGCAATTGTTTACCGAACTGATGCAACTATCACTTCTACCGGTATGGTCAAAAATACCGACCAGACTTTTTATGTCGCAGAAGAATCAATCACTTTAATGCCCGGTTTTCATGCCATGGCAGGTAGTGATTTTACGGCGATGATTGCTGCTTGCTCAACGGCTACTTTGGCAGAGTATGCTCAAGCTAGAGTCAATAATTTATCTACAGCTCAAATAGGAGTCCATGAAATCAACCTCTACCCTAACCCTGTAGTCAGTAGTTTTCTTTTAGAAATAGATGCTTATAAAGCAGGTACTTTAGAGATAAAGGTTTATGATGTTTTAGGAAAGGAAATTAACAATTTGACCCATCGAAAATTGATTAACAAGGGATTATTGACCGTTGAAATGCCAGCCACGACCTTAACCGCAGGCTTATATTATTGTAAAATTAAGATTGGCAATGAGGTGTTTACTAAGTCATTTGTGCGAGTCGATAGGAAGTAATTTCTGGTAGCAGACAATTCTTCTTATCGCAAGAATAATAAAGGATAATTGGAATAATTTTTGATTAATAACAATTATCCGCCGTTTAACCTATTTAAAAAAACAAGACGCCCCAACATCCCTCCATGCTAGAATCAAAAAATCATGAAGGTCCATTTATTTGCTGTCTTATTACTGCTTATCACTAATTCTTTAGTGGCTCAAAACGGTTTTTCCATAAAATTAAGTCAAGATACCTCAGGGCTTTTTACCGTTACTGCCAAATCCAATGCTTCTATTGCTCGACCTGTTTTGGGTTCTGCTCAAGTTATGTTGGTAGCACCAACAGGTGGGCTAAACCCATCAGATTTAATCAATCATACGGCTGAATGGAAAACCGAAATAGTCAATACCAGTGCTTTTCCTTTAGAAGGAGACTATGTTTCTTTTTATTTACAACCTGGAGAGTCTTTTTTCTTAGATAATATTGCAGAAGGAGAAGAATTAACCTTGTTTACTTTTAGAAATACTGCCGAATGCATAGGGCCTATACGTTTTATTGACCCCGATTTCACACCTTCAGCAGAAATACCACTTAATTTAGGAATGGACTTTGGAGTGATTGACTTAATAACCGATGAGGTATTTTCATTTATCGATACTTATGGTGAAGAAACGGCTTGTACTGTTGACCAAACAACTACTTACATACTACCTGAAATTGAACAAATGGGCGCTGGGAGTGCCGTGCTCATTTGGCAACCAATTGGTGAAGTAATCCATTATCAATTGGAAGCTCGCTTAAAAGGAATTACCAATTGGGAAACTGCGGAAACAATTATGTTGGCTCAACCTAAAGCTTATTTTTATGGTATTCCAAATCAGCGATATGAAGTTCGTTTGATAACTGAATATGCTAATGGAAATGTTGATGTTGGTACTGCTTTTGAATTTTCTCTTAGACCTTAATAGGAACGAAAAATAATTTCCGCAATTAGTTTTTTAATTGAATGTTTTTGTAATAAGTTTTCAACTCATTACAAAAAAATCCATTTAAAAAACGCGGAAATTATTTTTCGTATTCCCTTAATTCAACACCTTCAGCGTCAAATCCCAACGATTAAATCCTTGCCGTCCATAATGATGTCCTCGTCGAACCGATTACCAAATCGTGAGAAGGAACGATAATCACCTATCAACCTCCATTTCCTACAATAAAATAAGTCTCCTTTTGAGTATCAGCCTATTCCAAAATAATAATGAAGTATTTCTGACTTAAAGGAATAGGGAAAATACAAGCTATCCATCATTTGACTTAAACGCCTACAAATCAATCATTTACACCACTCATTTTTTGACAAATCACATTACTCTAGAAAAATCTAAATCACTTCCAAATGTTAAAACCTACAACAAATGTCGTAGATTATTTGCATCTACAACACTTGTCGTATATCTTTGTGTAAGTTTTATGATCATAAACTAATAGTACCACCAAGCATGAAAGAAGATAAAAACTATCAACCTACTGAATCTGAGCTAGAAATATTGCAAGTATTATGGGCAAATGAACCTTGTACGGTACGCTTCATTTTCGAGCAACTTAGTCAAGAAAAAGCAAACCTAGGCTATACCACTGTTTTAGTTCAACTGCAAAGAATGACTAAAAAAGCAATGGTCAGTCGCTCTAAGGAAGGGAAAACACATTATTATACCGCCATTCCTAAAGAATCGGAAGTTCAAGATAATCTATTTAAACGCTTGGTTAAAACTGCCTATAAAGGGTCCGCTTTAAATTTAGCTTTACATGCTTTAGGGCAAACAGGCACCTCTGATGAGGAGTTAAAAGCGGTCCAAGAATGGTTAGATCAACAAAAAAACAAGAATCATGGATAATTCGATTTTGCATGCTTTCCAACCAATAGCAGAATTATTAGGTTGGACTATTTTGCATTCCCTATGGCAAATTACCCTTATTGCAGTCCTCCTAAAGCTATTGCTTAAATGGACGGCTAATTATGATGCAACCATACGTTATGCTTTGGCTATTAGTGCGTTATTTGTTGCGACTTTTTGGAGTGCATTCACTTTTTTAGGGGCATTGGAGAATGCTACTTTTACGACTACTCAAATTGTAGACAATGGCTTTATCACTGATGCTACCCCTGCAATTACTTCAGAAGCAACCAGCTTTTCGATGGATGCTTATCTCGAAATTATCAAAGCGAAATCTGCTCAAATGATAACTCCTTTAATGCCATTCATAGCCATCTTTTGGTTCATTGGCATTGTATTTTTTGCTTCTAGAATATTGGTCGGATTGTATAGACTACAGCATTTTTCTAATCATGGAATAGCATTTTTACCAAAAGTTTGGAGCACCCGACTGTTAACCTTAAAACAACTAACTGGAATTCAAAGGCCTATTAAGGTTCGCTTATCCCAATTAGTTGAATCCCCTATTACTTATCAATTTTTTCGTCCAATTATTTTATTACCTGTAAGTCTTTTCACCCATTTATCGGACGAACAAATTGAAGTGCTCTTATTGCATGAATTGGCGCATATTAAGCGAAATGATTATTTAGTCAACTTAATACAATCCAGCATAGAAGTGTTGTTTTTCTATCATCCTTTGATTTGGTGGATGTCTAAGCAAGTCCGCTTAGAACGAGAGCATTGTTGTGATGACAGGGTCATGAACCTTCGTCATAATCCAATGCTCTATGCACAAACTTTGACTCAAATTCAGGGTCAACATTATTCATTTAAAACAAAGTTAGCCATGTCAGCAACAGGAAATAAAGGAGATTTCTCCAAAAGAATATATAGATTATTTATCCAAAAAGAACCTTATGCTACGCTCAGAAATAGCGTCGCAGCCTTATTACTATTACTTTTTAGTGGAGGGATGATGGCCTTTTATCCAAAGCAATCTTCCCCAATTAATAATTCTGAAATAACTGCAATAATTGTCCAAGACACTTTGCCTAAAGCAATAATTGCAGGGAAAGAAGATTATAAAAATCAGAAGCTCCCTTTAATAGTTATTGATGACAAAGAGGTGATAAAAGCAACTTCGCATAATCATCTAACCTTATTGTTAAAAGAACTTCAAGAAAAAGACCATGAAGCTGTGATGATGATGAAGGACAAGCAATTTACAAAATCCTACAAAGGATTGGTTAATGAGGAAGTTATTTTTATTTATACTAAAAATGGCCCGAAAGAAGAAGAACGAAGAGGGTACAAATTACATAAAGATTTACTCAAAAAACGAAATACGAAAGCGGTAAAAGGTGCATCAACAGGAAGTGCATTACAGGAAACAGGAAAAAATGTGCAGCATAATAAGGTTAATAAAAAGAAATCTTTTAGTCTAAAATTGAAGGATGGATTATTGACTTTAAAAATGTTAAAAGGTAAAGAACCTATCGTTTACCTAGATAATAAAGTTTATAAAAAATGGAAAATGGATGAAACGGGCACCTTAGTAGTCGATATTCCTTCTAAGGAAGTACACTCTATAAATGTTTTTAAAAGAGAGAAAGCAATCGCTTTATTTGGTCCAGAAGCAAGTGATGAAGTGGTATATATTGTGACTAAAGCCAATCCTAATCCTGATGTAATTATAGAAAAGGAAAAGAAATTGCAATTAGAGGCACCTAATAAAAAAACTTTGGTAATCGTAAATGGCAAAGTCTCCCAACAAGCTGTTGAAGACATAAATCCAGATGATATAGCTACGATGAATGTCTTAGGCGATGTAGCACTCAAAAAATATGGAGCACAAGGATATGGTGACGTAGTAGAGATTTATACCAAAGTTAATACTCCTGCGGAACAACCAGCAGAGGCAAAAAAAGAACTCAAATTAAATGGAGCAGTCGGTATGCCAAAATCAGAAAACAAAAAAAATGAAGAAACAAACATTATAGGAACACTGCATAATAATAAAAAACCCTTATTTGTAGTCGATGGTAAAAAACTACCTAAAACAACGAGTTTAAAAACAATGGATATTTTGCCAGATGATATCGCCGTGATTAATGTGCTAAAAGATGAATCAGCCATTGAAAAATATGGTACAGAAGGGGCAGATGGTGTTGTTGAAATTATCACTAAAGCCAATAAAAAAGCCTTAAAAGAACTGGAGAAAATAAAGAAGACTAAAAAAAGAGAAAAGCAAGCGTTATTAAGAACAAAAAAGAAAGAGAAAAGTGAAAAAGTGAAACTTAAAGAGCAGAAAGTAAAAGCTAAACAGCGAACTGTTTTATCAAAGAAAAAAGAACTAGCCGGAAAGAGAAAAGCGCTAAAAACTCAGAAACAGGAACTTGCTGAAAAAGCATTCCATTCAGCTCCTACTGGCTTATCTGTATACCCTAACCCAACTAGAGCGCTTACGAATGTTCAACTCATTTTAAAAAGAAAAGGACAAGTAAAAGTTGACATTTTAAATATCAAAGGGCAAGTCGTGCTTAATTTAGTGAATGAAGTGATGGGTAAGGGGGTACATCAATTCCAATGGAATTCTGATAACCAACCCGCTGGTTCTTATTTTGTCCACTTTAATTTGGATGGTAGCTTTATTAGTAAGCAAGTAGTGGTTAAGAAATAAAGGAAAGTTCAAGTGCAAGTATCAAGTGCAAGAGTTTTGACACTTGAGTTTGATACTTGCACTTGATTTTCTTTAATTAAAAGCTTTCAATACTTCCCTAGTCAAATCCCATCTATTGAATCCTTGGCGACCGTAATCTAATCCTCGACGAACAATCACCAAATCATGAGAAGGGACAATAATCACATACTGCCCTCGATTTCCAGCGGTGGAATAAGCCTCTTTGGGTACATCCATTCTATCGTCTGGTACTAACCAAAATTGACCACCGTAAAAATTGCCAATTTTAGCCGTAGAAGGTGCTGGTGTTCGAACAAATTTAATCCAATCTTCAGAAATAATGCGTTCGCCGTTCCACATGCCGTTTTGTTGATACAATATCCCAAATCGTGCTAAATCTCTAGCATTGGTATATACTTGACTACTCAAAATAAAATCACCAAATCGGTCGGTACTCAAAAAGGTATTCCGCATCCCTATTTTGTCTAATAATGCTTTTCTTGGAAATTCTTGATAAGTTTTAGCATCTTCCCCTAATGCCTTTTTCATCGCATACACCGCCAATAATGTCTCGTAATTTTCATAGTCCCAATACGTACCCGGCTTGCGAATCAATCCTCGATTCAAGGCACCTTTGACAGAACTCGCTCCTGCCCAATAGGCTAAACCTGAACCTGTTGAATATTCCGCTCGGCGTACATGACTGTCTACGTTATATAAGCCACTGGACATATTCAAAACATGTCGCAGCGTAATTTCATTTCGGGGGTCGTCCGCATTCGGAGATTTTATCTTGGGTAACCAATCAAAACCCAATGGCTTATCTAAGTGCATTTTGCCTTGGTCTGATAAAATACCAAAAAGGGTCGCTGCAATACTTTTTGCGGTGGACCAAGTTCTAGTTTTTGTATCTTTATTTACGCCTTCTGCATATCGTTCATGGATGATTTTTCCTTTATGGACAACGATTAAGCTTAAGGTGTTTTGCTCGGGTGTGGCTCGGTCAAACGCCCAATCAGAGGCTGCCAATAGTCCCGTAGCATTTACTTCCTTTGGTAAATTAATGGTTGGCACTAAATCTCCATCTGGCCAAGCTATTTTGGAAGCGTCGTCCGCTAATGGCGCTAAAGTCTGAATAGGTAATTCATCTATGACTTCAAAGGTTTGGTCTGGTGCCAACATCACACAGCCTATGCCTTCTCGATAGACTGCTCGCATCACGGGTACCCCACCGGGCACACCGATAGCCACCGTCTTTCTATCATAATCAATTTTATAATCACCGCCTTTAGCTGTACCAATTGGCTGTGGCAAATATTTTAATTCGTGGTCATATACTTGCTCAATCGTTCGATTAGAGGTGAATAATCCATTACAGGTTAAGATGGCTTGTACCCCTTGGGTAATCATGTCTTTGTCTTGTCGGAAGTAGTCATAGGATTCTACTTGTTGTGCTTGGAGGGTAAAGTTGGTTGCAACGAATACGAATAGAATGGTTAATTTTTTCATAGTTAAAGTTTGTTATTGGAAGGTATTCTCTATATATCGATGAATGAATTCGTCGGTACTTTATTTCAATTGTTTTTTGAACTTTCCTATTTTAAATGACTTAACAACCTGAGATTGGTACTACTACTCAATAAAATATAAAAATCGCTCTCGAAATTCTGTCATCGGATAAATCCACTCTTTATCCCTTGGGGCAAATCGATGAACAGGTTTAATAGAATAGATTTCATTAATACGCAATTCCTCGCCAATCAAATTATTTACAGCTCTGCTTATAGCTGCTTTTTTATCGTCCATGTCCAAGCTATGTAGATTGTCTACTTTGATTTCTACACTTACTCGATAATCTTCCTCTTCGATTAGCACAAATTGCCATTCGGAAGCATCAAAGGTTTGTAAAACTATTAAATTATTAAGCATTTGAAATTTAAAATCCCAATTTTCTTTGGCAGGCAGACAATATTGAAATTCCCACATTGGTAAATTGGGGGCCGATTGTACGAGTTGTTTACTTATGGCTAATAACTTTTTGTCATTATTTGGTGAGAAAGAAAAGACAAACGACTTTTGATGTCCGGGGTCTATTCCCCAAGCAAATCGACCAAAGGACAAGACTTGATTGTCCAACATTTCTTTTGCCCTTTCGGCAGTATGTTCATTTCTAAAAATGGCTTCGTTGTGAGTGAACCATTGCCAAAATTGGAGGATTTTTGCTTGCATATTATTTGACGACGATTATGCTGTTAGTAATAATGAATTATACAATTTAGGACCTAGACCAAATTTGTTTCTCACAACGGCACTACGACACTACGTTATACTTATTTAAAATCGTTGTGTCGTAGTGTCGTTGTGAGAAATTTAAAAGTATAATTAATAATCCTAGTACTTAACTAAGTTGCGCTATCAATTTTTTCATAAATAATACTCCTTTTTCCATCTGTGCTACCTCAATATATTCATTCGCTCGATGCGCTTGTTCTATTGACCCTGGCCCACAAATAACCGCTTCAAATCCTTCAGCTG
>CALJVJ010000358.1 GCA_937974625.1 uncultured Saprospiraceae bacterium | reverse complement strand
TGACCGAAACCAATCGCCAATTAGAATTGATAGATTTGTCTTAGACCATTTAGAAAAGGTGTCTCGGTCTAGAATACAAAACGCGATTAAGGAGGGTTTACTATTGGTGAATGCCAAAGAGATAAAAGCCAATTATAAGGTTAGACCATTGGATGTCATTACGGTATTCTTGAGAAAACCTGATGGTTTTGCAGAAAGATATACACCTGAGGATATTCCACTAGATATTCGACATGAGGATGATGATTTATTGGTAGTTCATAAACCACCAGGGATGGTCGTGCATCCAGGCATCGGCAATTATTCTGGAACTTTGGTCAATGCCTTATTGCATTATATCAAAAAAGATTTGCCTTTAAAGGATCAAGAATTTACAGATAGACCGGGGATAGTACACCGAATAGATAAAGATACCTCTGGTTTAATGGTGGTCGCCAAGACGCCTGAAGCGATGACGCATTTAGGTAAGCAATTTTTTGACCACACGGTGCAAAGAGAATATGTCGCTTTAGTTTGGGGAGATGTAGAAGAAGATAAAGGGACGATTGATGAATTTATCGGTAGGCATGAAAAAAAGCGAATCCAATACACCGTCTATCCAGAAAGAGACCAAGGTAAGCGAGCCATTACCCATTATGAGGTAATTGAGCGAATGTACTATGTAACTTTAGTAAAATGTCGATTGGAAACAGGCAGAACCCACCAAATTAGAGTACACATGAAATATTTGGGGCATCCACTCTTCAATGATGTAAGATATGGTGGGGATAAAATTTTAAAAGGTACGGTTTATAATAAGTATAAGCAGTTTGTCGATAATGCCTTTAAGTTGTTGCCAAGACAGGCATTACATGCACGATTAATTGGTTTTGAGCATCCAACAACAGGAGAAGAAATATTATTAGAAGCAGACTTGCCAGAGGATTTTCAGGCTTGTTTGGATAAATGGCGAGGATATATTAATAATCGGAGGAAGTTGAAGTAATTACCCAAGAGCTTCCAGAACTTGGAGTTCTGGAATCTCTAAAGCCCTAGAAATGAGGGTCAAGAGCTTCCAGAACTCCAAACCCACCTACCTAGTCGAACAAGTTCTGGAAGTTCGAATAGCACTTACCGTTCAAAGGTTGTAGATTCAGATAAATTATAATCTTATTTTTTTGTATAAGATAGCTTGTAGATTACTTTTGTAATAAAAACTATTATGGAAGAAATACTGAATACTAAATTATCTATAGAATCGTGGCTGCAAATAGGTATAGCTATCTTGATTATGTATGGTATAATAGAGTTAGTTTATCTCTATTTTTTTAAGAAGTATGTGGGCATGAAGGATTATAAGCAGACGACCATTAATTTTGGATTTGTTATCCTGATGAACATGTTGATAGGTTCAATAATAGGCACTTTAAGTACTGGCGTCTTTGTTATATGGGGATATCAATCCACTTTTTTCACAACTGATTTAGTCTGGTATTGGTGGATATACGGCTTATTAGTCTACGAATTATTTTATTGGATTCAGCATTGGTTAGCACATAAAGTAAGGCTGTTATGGTGTTTACATTCGCCACATCATGCGCCCGAATCGATGAATATGTTTGTGGGGTTTAACCATCATTTTTTGGAAGTGATGTTTTATATGCCCTTCTTTTTAGGATTTCTACCAGCTCTTTTAGGGGTTCACCCGGTCATCGTCTTGAGCATTTCTTTGGTAGATGTAATTTGGGGAAATCTGTTGCATATTAATGATTCGGTGATGTCCAAAAAATATGGATTTTTAGAAAAAATCTTACAGACACCTTCTTATCATCGAGTGCATCATGCACAAAATATACGGTATATGGATACCAATTATACTTCCATTACGTTGTTTTGGGATTGGGTACTTGGCACTTTACAGCCCATAGATGATTCGGAAAAAGTAGTATATGGAATTACTAGAGAAGTAGAATCTTCTAGTTTTTGGGATGTTCAATTTGGAGAGATAATGCTATTGGTAAAGGATATTTGGAATGCACCAACTTTGAAGGCTAGATTTCTCTATATGGTGAAGCCTCCAGGGTGGTCTCCTACTGGGGAACATAAAACGGCTAGTGCTTTAAAGAAACTAGCAACAAGGGGATGATTAAAAAAACTTAGCTGAACTTTATTCTAAATAATGTAGAGCTCCCAGAACTTGCCTAACTAGGGCATAACGTTCTGGAAGCTCTAAAATTTACACCTCCTCAGGCATAACCACCCCAATACTCAACTCCTCTAGCTGCTCTTCAGAAATCGGAGCAGGCGCATCAATCATCACATCTCTACCCTGATTATTTTTAGGGAAAGCAATGAAATCTCGAATAGAAGAAGAACCATTTAAGACCGCACACAATCGGTCAAAACCGAAAGCAATACCGCCGTGTGGTGGCGCACCATATTCAAAGGCACCTAATAAAAAGCCAAATTGAGCTTCCGCTTCTTCAGGTGTAAAGCCTAATAATTCAAAATTCTTAGATTGTAGTGCTCTATCGTGAATTCTGATAGACCCACCACCTATTTCCGAACCATTGATAACTAAATCATACGCATCTGCTTTTAGATTTTTCATCGTTTGGTGGTCACCATTCAGCATATTTGGAATCTCTTCTTTCTTTGGCGAAGTGAACGGATGGTGCATCGCATGGAAACGTTCAGATTCTTCATCCCATTCTAAAAGTGGGAAATCTACGACCCAAAGTGGTTTAAAATCTCCAGGTTTGATTAATTCCAATCTTCGTCCTAATTCTAAACGTAACTCGCTCAATTGCTTTCTAGTCTTATCCGTTTCACCAGAAAGAATCAATAGCATATCGCCTGCTTCCGCTCCAGCTTTTTCGCCCCACGCTTTTAATTGAGCCTCGTCATAAAATTTACCCACAGAAGATTTGACAGAATCATCTTCGTTGAATTTTACATTCACTAAGCCTTTCGCCCCAATTTGTGGGCGCTTCATCCATTCTTCTAATTTCTTAAGGGCTTTATTAGAAAAATTAGCCGCTTCTCCTTTGACACAAATACCCACGATTAATTCAGCATTATCAAAAACACTAAACCCATGACCTTTCGCCAAATCGTTCAATTCTGTGAAAGGCATTCCAAATCTTAAATCTGGTTTATCTGAGCCATATTGTTGCATCGCATCGTCATATTGCATCCGAGGAAAATCTCCTAACTCAACATTCATTGTCGTTTTAAACAAATGTTTAGTCAGTCCTTCAAAAGTATTTAGAATTTGCTCTTGGGTCACAAAAGACATTTCGCAGTCAATTTGTGTAAACTCAGGTTGACGGTCTGCTCTTAAATCTTCATCTCTAAAGCATTTCACAATCTGAAAATACTTATCAAACCCAGACACCATCAACAACTGTTTAAAGGTTTGTGGAGACTGCGGCAGTGCATAAAACTGGCCACCATTCATCCGACTAGGCACCACAAAATCTCTTGCACCTTCAGGTGTACTTTTAATTAAAACAGGCGTTTCTACCTCAATAAAGTCATTGCTAGCTAAATATTGACGGGTAGCAATCGCTAATTGGCTACGGAATATAATATTACGTTGTACAGAACTTCTTCTCAAATCTAAGAACCGATACTTCATACGTAGGTCATCCCCACCATCTGTTTCTTCACCAATCGTAAAAGGAGGAACTTTAGAAGCATTTAAAACATCTAAAGTATTCACTTTAATTTCGATATCGCCAGTTGGGATTTTGTCACTTTTAGAAGACCGTTCGATAACTTCACCAGTTACTTTAATCACAAACTCCCTACCCAAAGTTCGAGCAGTTTCCATTAATTGAGGAGTAGACGTTTCTTCAGAGAGCATGATTTGAGTAATGCCATATCGGTCTCTTACATCTATCCACATAATAAATCCCTTGTCTCTAATGGTTTGTACCCATCCACTTAGTGTTACTTCTTGGCCTACTTCGGAGGTTCTTAATTCACCACAATTATGCGTTCTATACATTTTCCTATTTATTTATAATTAATATCAATTGGTTACAAGATATTTAAAAGTGCAAATTTACACTTTCTATCAGATTTCTACTATATACAATTTTGACAAGGAAAAGATTCATTTTTTAGGAAAGGAAAATTTAAATCAAAAAGGCTACGATGTTATGTTATTTATGGGAAAAAATAAATTTACGTTTAGAAATGAGTTATTAGAAGGTTAGGCTAAAATTAATGTGTTTAAGTCTTTGTTCTTATTATCTCTAACCCTCCTAGACATTAGGCATTTCCAAACAATAAATTAGCTATAAATCGTTTATTGTAATTTCTTAAAATGAGTAGGTTTTAATTTTGAAACTTAACACAACAAATCTAACTACTTATTTATCAGCAATTTAAGTCTATGTAAATAAAATAATACCAATGATTCTGGTAAAAACACCACTTATCAAAAAAAACGACTAGGTTAAAAGAATTTTAGCACCGCTTGTCAAACAAACCTCAAAATCAATAAATTATATCCCTATCTTTATAGTGGCAAGGTAACTTTTGCCAAGTATTTGAAAAAACACACTATTGTTTTCCGAGCATCTTAGAAGTATTGTCCCCCCTATAAATTCAATATTTCTAGGAAACTAAAGCTAAACTATTATAGAGAATACTATGTTGATTT
Source organism: uncultured Saprospiraceae bacterium (assembly GCA_937974625.1). Lineage (GTDB taxonomy): Bacteria > Bacteroidota > Bacteroidia > Chitinophagales > Saprospiraceae > JAFMDF01. The sequence goes on along the minus strand of CALJVJ010000358.1, from coordinate 2,841 downwards.
TCTTTTTCCACACGGAAAATTCACAGTCTTATTGAAATGAATAACCCCATTTTACACCAGACTATGTGCTTCCTAATTATAGGGATTTAGAAAGAAAAATAAATGAACCTAAACTGTTCCTTTCAAAATCAGGTAATGCTAATCAATTAAGCATTCTCTCAAAATGTTTCATTAAATAAACAAGATTGATTAACCTATTTTTTCACTTATTCAATTGATGAATAAGTTGTAAAACTTAGAATGCACAAGGCAGGATGCTATCCTAAAATAATTAGGTAGTAGCTCACAATAAACTAACAATTAAGATACACATTGTTACTATTGACACTATTGCATTTTCTAAAGTTCAACTATTCAACATTGATTTTTCAAAATTCTATTTTAAACTCCAAATTCAACTATTATGAAAAGACTTCTAGTACTATTATGTTTTTCATTTATGACAGTTGGTCTTGCATTTGCGGGACAAACGGAAGAAATAAGTCATAATAAGCCATTTTCCTCCAAGAAGGATGCAAGTTTCACGACTGCGAAAGGTAATTCCCATTATACTGTCCAATGTAAAGATGGTTGGGGGTTCTTTTCTGACAGACCGGGTAATCACAAGCCATATGTAAATAGCAGTGATTATTATACAACTATTTGTTCAGATGATGCTAAAAAAGGGGTAAGTATTACCTTTCAACAATTTAATCTTGAAAAATTTGATAAACTGTCAGTATGGGATGAATCCCGTTCAGCACCTGTTGGTGCGACTAATACACCTGAGTTACTAAATGTAAATGACCCTAAAAAAGATGATGGTGTAGATTACATTGGTTCTTATACAGGGCCTTCCTCTCCGGGTACGCTTACCTCAAAAAGAGGATGTTTGACTTTCAGGTTCCAATCAGATGTATCAGTAGTCAGTACGGGCTGGTACGGAAAAATTGGTTGTGCCAACAAGCCAACGACTAACCCTTGTACTAGCTTCAGTAAGTTAGTTGATTCTGACCTTAAATGTGGTGTAACCATTACAGATGATAACTTCAGAGGAAAGAATAATTATGATACATATGGTACTTGTACTATGCCAGGATGGCCTTCAACAGGTAGAGAAATAATCTACCGATTTGTGAACCACAAAGCGAGTGACCTTACTTTCACCTTGAAAGAAGACAATGGCAGTCAGCCAAAATTATTGAACATGTTTATTTTAAATAACTGTTCACCCGATGCTTGTACAGATGCTATTTTACGTCCTGCGGAAAATCCAAACCAAGGTGTTGAATCTATCACAATTTCTGATGCTCCAGCAGGAACTTACTATGTAGTGGTTGATGGCAATCAAACCTATGCACATAATAGTTTCACCTTAGGGGTGGAATGTGCAGGAGGAAGTGCAGCAAGTTGTCCAGACAATGCCCATTATTTTGAGTCTTTTGAGGGTTATAGACTAGGAAAAGGTATTACTACGCTGGATTCGGACCATTGGTCAACCGTTGGCAACTCGTCTCGTTCAGCGGAAATTAGTAACGATAGAGCTTCAAATTATAAGCAATCACTAGAATTTAATAGATTCGAAGGTAACACTCAAGATGTTAATTTAGACTTAGGCAAAAAATTCAAAGGTTCTTACCGAGTTTCTTGGGATATGTATATTCCTCCTATGAGCGCTGCACACTTTGGACTATTTGGTGGAGATAATTCAGACCCTTGGGGTAGCTTTGGTTATACCTTCAGAATGCTTGCGACTAAATACCAAGGAAGATGGTTCGATGTAGAAATATTCGTTGACATGGATAAAAATAGATATATTTTATACATGGATAATCGCCATTATGTAGAAACGGGTTCTTATTATTTGAATCTACATCATTTAAATTTCTACAGTCCTCCTGCTGGGCATTTCTATGTAGATAATATTTGCTACGGGGCAGTCGGGTCTATTCCAAATGCAGTTTCCAGCGATGATAGACTAGCAGAACGTCAGTTTACAGAAGACCTGACCGTTTTCCCTAATCCAGCAACGGAAGAAGTTTTAATAGATATGAGCGGATATGAGGGTAAAGCAGTTGACTTAGTTATCCAAAATTCTATGGCCGTGGAAGTATACCGTCAACATATCCCTGAAGTAAACAAAGAAGCACAAAGAATTTCTTTGGAAAGTTTCAACAATGGCTTATACATTATTAATGTAAAAGGAAAAGGTCTTCGAACCAAAGCTAAAAAGTTGATAGTTTCTAAATTATATTAATAGCTAAAAAAGATAATTTTTCAACAGCCAGAAAGTGTTTGCTTTCTGGCTGTTTAGTTTATGGTAGTGTGGTTTCATTTATAAAACACTGATAATGATTTATTTAATAAGTTAAAATCAAATCGTTATCCTTAAAATGTATAATATTTGTCGTAAGTTTATTTTAAGAAGAAAGTAATAATCGTCACAGCAGCCAACAGAGTTAAAACACACGCTTCCTAAAATATTTTTCCATCATTCAATGTAAAACTCTAAATTACCCCAAAAATGAATGAAATTGTAACCCCAATTCAACCTAAGGTTGAAGAAAGAATCTCGTTTGCGGAAGATTATCCTAGCGTTGCTTTAACCACTTCAACAGGCTTAGTATTTGTCAAAAAAACGGATATTCTGTATTGTTTAGCAGAAAATTCTTACACAAACGTTTATTTAAAAGGCGGTCGAAAAGTAACCGTTTCAAAACACTTAAAAAAAGTAGAACAAGCACTTCCAAAAGCTACCTTTGTACGCATCCATGATTCTCATTTAATTAATTTACAACATTTAGTTCGTTATGTAAATGATAACCACAGTTGTGTGTTAATGTCCAATGGAGAAGAATTAGG
>CALJVJ010000357.1 GCA_937974625.1 uncultured Saprospiraceae bacterium | reverse complement strand
TACTACTTTACAAGTTATTTTAAATGTCATTGACCATGAAATGAATGTCGCACAAGCCATCGAAGCGCCAAGAATTCATCACCAATGGTTACCCGATATTACCTCTTTTGAAAAATTAGGGATTAGTCCAGATTCTAAAAGGATGTATGAAATGATGGGGCATAAAATCCGTTATAGAAGTACGCAAGGTCGTGCGATGGGGATTTATTTAGACCATAAGGATGGGGTGATTTATGGGGCAGCGGATTCTCGTAGTTTTGATGGACGGGCGGTGGGGTATTAGACAAATTAGTTGGTAGTACATACTTCAGTCTGTCTAGTTCAAAGGTCTTTAGACCTCCTTCATTTAGAGGCTGACCTGAAGGTCGCTGAACAGGACAAGCTAAAGCATGTACTACTAATTTTTAAAAGAAAAATCCACCCCCAAAACTAAACCGGTTAACCTCCCCATCTCCCCTGAAATAAGAAAAGTTAACTGCCAAAATATCAAAAGGCGCAAAGAAAAGCCCACCACCTACAGCCGTATGCCACTTATCAGAATCTTCTCCATCTAACCACACTCGACCATAATCGAAACCACCAAAGATGCCCATAGAAAATGGCAGAGCTTTAGTTTTTACATTAAATAATTTTAAACGTAAGTCTACATTTTGGTAGAAAGCAGTTTGTCCAGAAAAGCGGTCTCTTCTAAAACCACGGAGGTTAGGTTGAAGCCCATTGCCTCCTAAAACAGCGGCTTGATAAAATTCATAATCACTGGTAAAATTATGTTCAATGCCGACTCTAGTGGCTAAAGTTAAGCGACCCGGAGGACCGATATTCTGATATATAGCTAAGTCTGATTTTAAGGTTGGAAAATTGTTGGTATTGCCACCAGTGTTTACTCGATAACTTAGCATGGTGTTGAAATTGAGCCCTCGATTAGGCAAACCTGGTATATCCAAATTAAGGTAATTGAAACCCATTCTAGCACCCACAAAAGTTTGATTTCTAAAAATTTCGGGGTCTAAATTATCGCCTATTTCATCAATATAACGACCTTCCGTTCTTTTGACTTCACTTAATTCAAATAAAGGCCCAAATGAAAATCCACCTGCCTCTCCTGCAAACCGTTTTTTGAAAGCAGGGTAGATGCTATACTGTCGGTGACGAATTCGATGGTAATCATCTCCAAAAATCGCTTCGTTATTGACGGTCTCATTTCCCAAGCCATAATAATTTCTAGCATATAACGGACCTCTTAATTCCGCATCCAGTAAAAATTCCCAATGGTTGAATACATCAATCCATTCTCCTGTATAATTGAATACAAATGCCCCAGTTTCTAAAGCCACATCGCCACTAAATGTTTGTACAGAAGCATAAGGGTCTTTTTTAAAACCATACTTAGTGGTGGTGATACTTCCACCAATTAAAATGCCATCATCAGGATTGCCACCAATTTTAATAATCGGCATGGTATAATCCATTTCATATTCCCAACCTCGATGATTGTATTGATTGAGTTCAGGACGGTCAGAAATCATATTTTTAGCTTCTGGACCTAATTCTAAGTTTGTTTTTTCTTCTTTGGCGTCGTAGATATAGGTCTTTTGGCTACCTTCTTTGACATTGGATTTGTCAATAAAAGTATCTTCATCCAATCCGCCAATGGCTCGAATAAGGATGCTGTTTTCAACATCTCCTGTAATTTCAAAAATATCTTCTGACCCCATACCGTAGAGACTCACTTCTTTCGTTTCACTGGTTTTGAAAATACGAGAGTAAAGAATCGCTTTGATTTTATCTACTTCCTTATTGGTATCAAAAACCATGACTTTTGTATGCTCTGCGTCCATACGAGTCACCAAGAAATAATCTTTCTTTTCAGTGCCCAAAATATCTACTTTTTGTGCGAGGTAGCTATAAAGTCCTTTTGCGTAAAGCAACATATCATCCCTTCGTTGTTTAAGTACTTTAATCGTTTCTTCACCGTCAATGGCATACACGTTAGGTGGCCATTTTTTAATAGCAGCTTCGATTACTTCATCCGTAACATTTTCTTTAATGTAAGTAGCAGCGGCTTCCCAATCTTCCCAACTACCTTCGGTCATAAAGGTGCGGTCGAAATGACGAGAGTGGTAATTGACCCATTTGATTTTATCAGCAGGTATTTTAGGGTCGTACTTTCTCAGTTGTTTTAGGAAAGGAATCGTATAGCGCAAAACACCGAATAAAGCACCGTCATATTTACTGTACACTTGGTCTCTATCTCTAGGAATCGGTCGATAAATAGTTTGACCGTCTTCTTTAAAACTCGCCCAACGCCATTGGTCATCATGTCTATCCCAATCCCCAATTAGAATATCAAATAATCGCGTTCTAATAGTATGTTCTTGGTCAATTCTATGCCCATGTTTTTCCGTAATATTTTCTAAAACGTCATAGGTACTGATGATTTTTTCAGAATTGCCAAAACTTGCCAAACTACTCCAATCTTTGGCAGGACGCTCTTCCAAAAGGTATAAGCCACCACCAAAAAGGTCATTATAAGCCCCCAAAGCAGGTTGTTTTGCCAAATAAACAATTTGTGGATTGGTGTGATAAACCCCTGCTGCATCTGCCATATCCGCAAGCGTAATCGCTGCCATAGGGTGCGCCGCACTAAAATTATCTTTGAAAATATCGACGACAAAAGATTCATTAAAAGGGTAGGGGACAATACGGGATTCATCCTTGTCTAAAGAGCGCATGACAAATTGTTGTCCGTCTGGGTCAATGATTCTAAGGGAATTTGTCTGATAACCACCACCTCTTTTGATAGGCGTCATTCCTCCTCTAAATTTACTTAAATCAATCGAAGGAACGGTAATAGATTCTCTATACACATCTCGATAGTGCGCTCCCCAAAGCCCTCTTCCAAACTTGCTTTTTTTAAAATTTTTATCGGTCAATTTGTGCGTGATTTCTTTTTCGCCTTTTTCAAATTCGGGAAAGGAAGTAGGGACTTCGCTACCTGCACTTGGCAAGGCCTCTTTTATCTTTTTTTCAAAAACGATTTCCCCTGTTCCGTCTTTATTGGTAGCCCAAAATTTCATGTAAGTACTACCATCTTCATAAAAGTCCAATTGCGAAAAGCCACTATGACCATAAGCGAATTGTGCCCCGTTGCCTAGTTTAGCAGGTTCTTTTTTGGAGCCAGCACCACTGACGATAAATTGTTGGCCATCTTCTTCAAAATACTGTAAAGTATGCTCATGACCTGATGCAAAAATGAAGTTGCCATTTTTTTTCGCCCCTGCTAATAAACCCTTTTTAAGTTTTTTATAATTGGGGTGGCTGAGGTCTTGTGATAAGCCGACAGTACCACGCAAAAAAGCGGCTATCGTACCAATGCCGGGCATTGGAATATAAGCGTTATCATATAATTGGGTTAAGGGAAAAAGATGTTGTTTGATAGTAGTAGAACCACCATGTGGACCATTCGTAAACAATGGATGATGCATGGCAATGACCACATTTTTATTCCGGTTGGATTTCAAGGCTTCTTCGAACCATTTCATAAACGTTACCCGACTTCTTACTTCGCAACCATTATTTATTTCTGTTTCGCCTTCCCAATCTTGTAAAAACCATTGAGAGTCAATGGCTAAAATGGTTAAGTTTTCATTAATTTCTATTTCTTTTGGGTCTCCACAACCAGCATCTGGAACAAATACATTGCCTCTATTTAACCTCTTTTCAATATACTTTTCTTGTCGTTGTAAGCCATCTAAGCCCCATTCTGCCCAATCATGATTGCCTGCTACAAAGAAAGGACGCCCCTTAAAATTAGCTAAAATATTAAGTTGAGCGTCTAATCGAAAAGCATCCTTAGCTCGTTCTTCTTTTTCTGATTTTGGTGCCATACCATTCGGGTAGATGTTATCTCCCAAGAAGATAATCGAGCTATTTTCATCAGCAGCTTCCAATTTTGCTTTAAGGAAAGTTAAAGTAGGTGGAGGTTTTTGCCCTTTTTTAGCATTGCCTGCATCCCCAATCAAGTACATCGTATGTACGATTTTACCAGTTGGTTTAGAAGTAGGCGGTAAATCTTTTGCGATGTTTAATTTATAATTAGCGCAAGAGGTGAGTATAAAAAAGGTGAGTATCCCAATAGTTCGTCTAATCATTTTCTAGAACTTTAGTTTTGAGGTTGCGGATTCAATGCAATATAGACAGAAAAAATTAAATAGTTATTGGAGAGTAAACCAGATTGAAGAGCAAAAGGTTGACTTAGGCTAAATAAAGTTCAAGTTCAAGTGTCAAGCGCAAACTCAAGTTTTAGAACTATTAACTGAAGGTAGGGATTTGAACTTTAACTTGATTCTTGCGCTTGAACTTAGCGCATGTTTAAACTTATCACTCTGATAGACTGTTATTTTTCCACTAAATATATTTTACCTAAAATAAGAACTAAAAATGTCTAAAAAAATACTAGCCTTCGGCGCAAGTAATAGCCGAAATTCAATCAATAAAAAATTAGCCACTTTTGCTGCCAGCCAATTGTCAGGTGTAGAAGTAACGATTCTGGATTTGAATGATTTTGAGATGCCAATATATGGTATTGACCGAGAGCAAGAACACGGAATTCCTGATTTAGCGAAGCAGTTTAAAGCATTGATTGGTGGTGCAGATGGTATCATTGTCTCTTTTGCAGAGCATAATAGTTCTTTCACAGCAGCCTACAAAAATATTTACGATTGGATGTCTAGATTGGAGGGGAATGTGTGGCAGGAGAAACCGATGCTGTTATTGGCGACTTCACCAGGAGGCCGAGGTGCACAGACGGTATTGCAAGCTGCTGAAAGTGCGTACAGACGTGGTAATAAAAATACTATTGCAAGCTTTTCTTTACCTGCTTTTGGACAAAATTTTGCAGAGGAGCAGGGAATTACAGATGGAGGGTTATTGGGGCGTTTTAAAGAACAATTGGCTTTGTTTGAAAAGGCTTTGTAATTGGATTTACCTTAAAAAATAATATTGCTTAGTCTCATAATCCGTTGTCCTTTAAGAATCCGTTGTAAAAAAATAAATACAACGGATACTTGAAGGACAACGGATTTTTTTTAGAAGGATTTCAATCTTACTCCTATAAATAAAGTACGTGGCGCCCCAGGCCCATAAATAAAATTACTATCTCTATCTTTTCCAATATCAAAGTCATTTTGGTAAGCATTGGTAATATTTTTAATGCCACCAAAAACTTCGAGGCCACCATCAATATTTTTTAAATTAAAAGTATACCCCGTTTTAATACTCAATTCTTTAAAGGATTGAGATTGGATATATGCATCTTGTTCTACACCCGGTGCTCCTGCAAAATGTGCCACGGTCATTGGACCAGTATAGACTAGATTAAGGGTGGTATTAAATTGTTTAGTTGGAAAAAAGGATAGCGTTGCGTAACCGTATTCGTTAGGTGTTCGCAAAAATTCTCTAAGCGGATTAAGCCCTTCGATATTATCCACAGCTTCGTTAAATAAACTGGATTGTATCGTTAAACCTGTTTCTAATTGGACTTTTTGGCGATAATTAGCACGCAATTCAATCGTAGCCCCTTTGACCGTCGAACCACTACCATTTCGTTTTTCAAAGCGTTCGCCAAAAGTATCTTCCCCGATTGGCTGCAAGTAGAAAGCATTATTTAAGTGCGTATAAAAACCTTCTACGGTAAAACCAGCTACAAAATTCTCTGTCACTTTATCGTAGTTAATGGAGCTGCTTAAACTATTAGACCGTTCTTCTTTTAGATTGGGGTCGAGTGAAATTCTAGATATCCCACCACCAGCAAAGGCGATGTGTAAATCCGCATCAAATGCCTGCGGTGCACGAAAGCCTGTTCCCCAAGTTAGTCTAAACTGTGTGGATAACTGTGGACGATATAATAAGGAGACTCTAGGGCTTAGAATCGTTTGACCGACTAAGTTGTGCTTATCTGCTCGTACGCCTGTTAGCAGGTTAAATTTTGTCCCTATTTCCCAATCACTCTGCGCAAAGAAGCCCAAGTTTTTAGTTAACTGGTCAATTTTATAATTATAAGATTCGATGATATCAAACACATCATCCGCTACATATTCTCCTCCAACAGTCAAGACATTATCTCCGCCAAAGAAATTTTTAAGTCGATGATTAAGTTGAAATCCTCCTTGAAGTGTAGTGTTTTTAGACGTGCCATAAGGTGGGGCTAATTGGTAATCTAGAATAGCTGCAGGTTCATCAGGTGTAATACCTGTGAAATGAACTCTACCTGTATTCTGTCCCGCAAAATAGGTGATAAAAGAACTATTATCGTCATTAAAATTAACTTGGTAATCAACACTACCCATCCAAACATCGTGCGTTCTTTCCTCGGATTGTTGGGCCAAATGAGCAGGTTTTTCCACCATTTCTCCACCATAGCGATATTCGTTCAAACTACTTAAGCTGACTTCTAACTTTTGATTTTTGGTAGGCAGGAAAAAGAGGTTTGCCCCAAAGGAGTTATTTTTGATACTTGGTAATTCCGAAAAGTTATCTCCATTATGGTCGTACCAATCTCGATTTCTATTATTTACAAAAATAGACACACCGCCATTGCCTTTATGATTTAGCACGGTCGCATTCCCGGTAAACATTCTATCCGCTGCGCCTCCATTGATACTTTGAAAAGTAGAACTGACATCATAGCCACTCTCTTTAGGGATTTTAGTAATCACATTCACCGTTCCACCGATGGCACTGGAACCGTATAAGGCAGACCCACCTCCACGCACTACTTCGATTCGTTCGACCATATTGGCAGGGATTTGCTCCATGCCATATAATCCAGTTAAAGGGCTGAAAATAGGCCGACCATTGATGAGTATTTGAGAATAGCCACCACCAAGGCCATTCATTCTCAATTGGGTGTAATTACAAGTTTGACAATCTGTCTCTATTCGTAAACCTGGTTGAAATTTTAAGCCTTCCGATAAATTACAAGCTTGCACATTATCCAACATTTCGCTAGAAATGATATTGACAATGACAGGGGATTTAGTTTGGCGTTTAAAGGTCTTCGTACCCGTTACAACGATTTGGTCTATTAAAATTTGGGTAGGTGCTAAATCAAAATCTAGATTAATTATTGCATTTGCTCTATCGAGTGTAATTTGTTGTTCTTGTGATTTATAGCCAATCATCGAAGCGATGACTGTGTATTCTCCTAGTGGCACATTATTGATAGCATAGCGTCCACCTAAATCGGTTACTGCACCTAACTCAGAATCGACTATTTGAATATTTGCATATTCCAGTTTTTCTGTCGAGTGGACTATTTTACCTTGGATACTTGCCGTTTGAGCAGAAAGGTAAAAAATTGTCGTGAGGAATAAAATTACAGTAAAAAGGTGTTTCATTATTTTTCTTTATTTGACCTTTTAGAGAGGTGTTTAGTCACTTATGTAAAGTGATTTTAACACAAAGGTAGAAAAATAATTAGATTTAGTGAAATTTATTTTTAGATTAGACTAAAAAT
>CALJVJ010000356.1 GCA_937974625.1 uncultured Saprospiraceae bacterium | reverse complement strand
TCAAAAAACGCCTCTTGACTATTAAAAGCGGAAAAAACGCCTAAGGCATTCTGTACATTAGAAGGAGGTTCATTCAAATCTCTTGAGTCTTGGTTACGGTTTTCGTAAAGTGCAGTGTATTCATCGTTAATATGATAAACCTTAACTGAATACTTATCAAAAGAAACTAGCGCACCACTTAAAAAAACGAGAGCGTCATCTTCTGTAGGTTCTGAAACAAACCGAAAGCGCTCTAAAGCGTCCAACACTTGGGCAGGAAAAATCGGGTCAATCGTATCACTCACACTTTCCACGACCATAAAATAAAAGTCTTCTTCGGGATTATCCCAATTCGCTCTAATAACGGAATTTCTCATAAACCGTCCAATAACTGCCACAATGGAATCTCGACCTGCACTAAAAGGTAATTGAGGAACTTTGATAGAATCTTGAGATAAATTCAGTCCTCTGGTTGGTGTCGGAACTGTCGTTTCTGCAAAAGCGGTAACACCATTATGTTCCACTTCTAATTGGAACACATCGTTAGTTTCTACAGTAACATCATTATTCGGATAATGATATAAGCCATCATTGCCAGATGAGACCAAAGCATATCGTTGTCCATCTTTTATTATCGTAACCGTCGCATCATTAATGGGGCTGGAAGTATCTTCCTCATTAGCTAGAGGAAAAGTGGTTTTAATCCGAATATCATCAATGGGTTCACCTGCATAAATAAAAGCTTCTATCACAAATTTATTTTCAGCTAAATTATTTAAGTTTTCCTCACCGCAAGAAAAAAACAGTATCGTGATAAAGGAAAGTAGTATGGTATATTTTTTCATTTTTCTTTTATTAATCAATTTACGTTTTCATTTGGTAGGGGCAATCCCTTGTGGTTGCCCTATTTCTGTATCGAATTTGGGCAACCACAAGGGATTGCCCTATTTCTGTATCGAATTTGGGCAACCACAAGGGATTGCCCCTACTAGTGTCCTCGATTTCATAAAAAGTGTATGCTATTGAATTAAAATTTAATCTCCGCCGAAATATTTGGCGTAAAACCTAAATATCTGACTTCCGAAATAACTGGTGGCGTGTTAGTGAAATCATATTCTCGATACCAAACATTTCTACGATTATAAAAATTAAAAACAGACAAGCCATAATCCGCTTCAAATTTACCATATTTATCAAGGTAGTGAATCGATAAATCCAAGCGATGATAAGGTGGTAACCGAGAACCATTTTTAGCACCTACACTAATATAACTACCCTTTTGTCCATCCAATAATTCAATAGTATATTGACCTGCGGGTTCGGTAAATGGTTTGCCTGAAGCATAAACGAAGGTAGCCGCAAATCGCCAATTATCAAATTCGTAAGAATGAACCGTTTTAAATTCATGCCGCTGGTCGTGCAAGGCGGAAAATTCAAAACCATTGTTGATACCTGCAAAATTATTTCTAACTCTCGCCAAAGTATAAGTCACCCAACCCGTATAAGCGCCTCTTTTCTTTTGTAATAAAAACTCTACACCCTCTGCATAGCCACTACCCAAAAAGAATAATTCGTTTAAATCAATATCATTTCTTTGAAAACGAAGAGAAAATTCTGCCAAATTATCTAAATCTTTTCGGTAAGCCTCTACATCAAAAACATAACCGTCTGTTTCATAAGCAGCCCCAACCACATAGTGCTTGGCATTACTAACTTTCACTAAATCATCATCTGCCAATAACCAGAAATCTCGTGAGCCCTCCGTTACATTTTCATTCACGATTCGATTGACAAATTGGTAATGTTTGCCATAGCCACCTTTTATTTTAATTCTATCTGTTATTTTATACTCAAAAGAAAATCTTGGTGCCCAATATACTTCCTCACTCAAATCATAATAAGTGGCTCGAAGTCCTGCGTTAATAGATAAATTTGGCGTAGGTTGCCAAGTATCTGATAAATAAACAGCACCATATTTAGCTTTTTGTTTGATGTCCAAAATGGTAAGGGTATCATCTCGTACAAATTCGTAATCTACTTCCGCCATCGTTCCTAATACCCCAAATTCTAATTTATGTTTAGCGGAAACTTGCACCTCATTGTCTAAACGAAAAGTAAGGTCTCGCACATCATTATCTTCAAAAGTCAACACATCTTGGTCCAGTACAAGAGAATCACTAGATACAACTGTTGCTTTAATATTCAAGTCTCGATTGTATTCACTAAAATAATTAGAAGAGGCAACCATAAAATTAGAATACCATTTAGGTCCCCATTGACGAGACCATTTTCCGCTATACCCTTGATTCCCCCAATCACTCATTTCATCAACATCAAGGTCCACCTGCACCGCACCACCAAGTCGAGGAAAAGACACCTTATTAAATTCTACTAAATGGTCCGCTCCTGTATAAAAAGAAAAAGCGACAACATCCTTATCGGTTGGATTAAAACTTAATTTGCTATTGGCATCAAAAAAATAAAAATCTGGTTCAATGGTATTGACTTCTATACCTTCGATATCAGGTGGACTTTCTGTTTGGGTAAACACCCCAAAGATTTTATTATACAATTCACTTCTAATCAGGTCAGTGTAAGAACGTCTCCCACTAAAGGATAAAGACCCTTTTTTGAATAGCGGAATTTGAATACTTGCTCTACCATTTAATAAATTAATACCTGCACTTCCATGAAATTTATTTGGGTCGCCTGTTTTGCCCGTCAAATCTACTACACTAGATAATCGACCTCCATATTTTGCAGGAAACGCCCCTTTAAATAATTGCACATCCTTGACCGCATCCGCATTAAAAGCAGAGAAGAAGCCAAAAAAGTGGTCTACATTATAAACCGTCATGCCATCCAATAAAACCAAATTTTGGTCAGGTGTTCCACCTCTCACATATAAGCCAGAAGAACTTTCATTACTACCACTTACTCCTGGTAATAATTGTAAAGACCGAAAAATATCGACCTCTCCAACGTTAGGTAAGAGTGCTAATTGAGCAGGAGAAATTTGTACCTTACTAATTCCCTCCGAAGCATTCATCACTTTAAAGGATTTCCCACTAACCACAACTTCTTCTAACACCACTCCAGAAGAGAGTTCAATCGCTAAATCTTTTACGTCGGCTGTACCTGCGGGTATGGGCACATCAATCGCAGTATAGCCCACATAAAGGACTTGCAATACCAGTGCCTCTTCAGGTACATCAATCAAAGAAAAGTAACCATCTACATTGGTCGAAGTCCCTTCATTTGTTCCTTTAATGATAATATCAGCGAATGGAAGTCTTTCTTGATTCTCTCCACTTTTTACAAGGCCAGAGATATTTCGCTGGGCGTTGAGGCTAAAGGAAAATAGTAAACAAAAAAACAGGAGTAACCGTTGATTCATACGATGTGTTTTAAGTTTCTTATATTATTTGAGTAGTTAGTCTAGTTAATGGTGTCGGTTAATTCGTCAACATCTAGTTTCGAGTTACGCTTATTCCGAATTAAAATAAAAGTTTAAAGTGGCACATTTTAACTCAGATTTTTATTAACTCGGAACTAGATGTTGGCAATACCAACTTACCGTTAAACTAGCCAAATGAACCTGCCCAGTCCATTCAGGCGGGTTTGGCTGTTACTAGTAACATGCTACCTGACATTATTAATTGGAATATCTACTGAGCAACAATAAAATATAATCAAAGGTAATATATGTTTTAAAAACTAAAAAAAATTATCGCCAAACAAAGGAAATCTATCGGAGAAAGGAAAAATGAGCTATCTACCCTCTTATTCCCAATTGTTAAGAAAATCAGACTCATAAGTCTTCCCTATTGGAATACTCGTATCCCCTATAAATATATTTTTCCCTCTAACTCCAGTAATCACATTTAGGTTAATGGTGAAGGACCGATGAACTCGTCTAAATTCATGCTGAGGTAATTTCTCTACCATTTTTTTCATACTCATGATAGTCATAACGGGGTCTCTATATTGACAATGAATTCTAATATAATCCCCCATCGTTTCTAAGTATAAAATATCTGAGAATTGAATATTAACCAAGGCATAGTCTGACCTAACAAATAAGGTTTTTTGTTTTTTGGAATGCTTACTTTTTAAAAAATGGGAATAGTCATTAGCTTTTTCGCAGGCGGCTTTAAAATGACTAAATTTTATAGGCTTTAATAGGTAATCTATTGCATTGACTTGAAAACCATCTATCGCATATTCACTAAAGGCTGTCGTAAAAATGACCATTATATCTTGCTGAATGGTTTTATAAAAATTGACTCCATTTACATCAGGCATTTGAATATCTAAAAAAATTAAATCTACTGGAAATTGTTTGACGTAGTTTTCTGCTTTTGAAACTTGCGTAAAGGTGTGTGTTAAATTAATAAAAGGCAGTTGATTGCAATGGGCTTTTATCACTTCCAAAGCTATTGGTTCATCATCTAAAGCAATACAATTCAGCATTTAAATGGAAATTTTAAGTAAAACACTATAATTTGTAGCACCATCATTAATAGCTAAGGAATATCTACTCCCATAAATCAAATCCAGTCTCTTTTTAACATTATTGATTCCAATTTGATTGGATGTTTCTATATTTTCTCTATCATTTAATTTTGTATTTTCCACCAATAAAATTAATTGTTTTCCCTCCACTTCTACAACGATATTAATAGTGGTTGTTAATTCATTACTCACTCCATATTTAAAAGCATTTTCAATAAACGGCATCAACAACATAGGTGGAATTTGTAAATTATTTACAACTCCTTTGATTTGAAATTTCACTTTGGTCTTTTCTGTTAATCGTAGTGATTGAAGTGCAATATAGCTTTCAATATAGCCTATTTCTTTTTCTAAACTAACCTTTGGAACATCTGCCTCCTTCAAAGAGTAGCGCATCAAATCAGCTAATTTTTCAATACTATCTGCTGTATGGTCAGATTTAATAATTGCCTGACCATAAATCGTATTTAATACATTAAATAGGAAGTGTGGGTTTATTTGTGCCCTCAATAGCTGCAATTCCGTATTTGTTTTTTGAACATCTATAGCTTTCAGTCTATCATTCAAAGCCATCAATAAAGAAAAAATAAATACTAAGATATGCCGAGGCAATATCATACCTACAAAACGACTAAGAGATGGTTCTATTCCTGATGGAATACAGGGACCTAAGAAAAAACTAGTAAAAATAATTAATCCAAATACGCCAAAAATAAAAACGATATGTACGCTGATAAAAATGAAATATTTCTGTTTAAAATAGTAGCGAGGTAAGGCAAAGTAATAATTAAAATAGTAGAATAACACAAGCAGCAAACCAACTAGACTATAATAAAAACGATGACAACTTTCAGCATTCCAACGTTCGAGTACATTTGGAAAAATTAATATTGGCAATATTAAAAAGAGTATCCAAATGACTACATGTAATCCTATTTTAATAGTCCTTCTGTTCATAAGCAATAAAATTAGCTAATCTTATCAAATTCCCTATAATTTATCGGAGAATACACTTATTGTATCGGAGTTTGAAAGTAAAATCAAACTCTTGATAAACAAATAAGTCTAATTTTCATTAATTAGTAAAGTAAATTTTACGACATTCGTTTATTCAAATCAAAACAGCTAAAGAATGAAAAACCAACAAGTCCTAATAAGCTTAATCCTCGTTCCAATTATCGCAGGATTAGTTGCCCTTGGTGGGTCTCAATCGGGTCAAACTTTTAATGGCTTACCGATTTTTGCAATGATAGTAGCTTATGCGTTTATACTAAATTGGTTGGTTTTTATTCCTGCCAATATCTTCCAAACAGAGAAATTCTTTGATTTAACAGGAAGTTTGACTTACATTTCTGCTACTTTAATTGCTTTAAAATTGAGTGACCAATTGGATAATCGGTCATTGCTTTTAGCGGGATTAATCCTTATTTGGGCGGTCAGATTAGGAAGCTTTTTATTCAATAGAATTTTACAGGATGGCAAAGATGACCGTTTCGATAAAATAAAACCCAATTTTCTACGCTTTTTTAATGTCTGGACCTTGCAAGCTTTATGGGTTACTTTGACTGCTTCCGCCGCTTTAATTGCCATCTCCTCTTCTACTCGAAAAGAACTAGGTACTCTGGCTTTAGTAGGTGCGGTCATCTGGTTAATCGGTTTCCTTTTTGAAGTAGTAGCAGACTATCAAAAACGAAAATTTCGAAGAAATCCAGCCAATAAAGGAAGATTTATCAACTCTGGCTTATGGTCAAAATCTCGCCATCCTAATTACTTTGGGGAGATTATGTTGTGGACGGGTGTTTTTATTATCGCTATTCCTGTTTTGAAAGGTTGGCAGTGGGTAGCTATCCTATCCCCTATTTTTGTTTATCTATTACTTAATAAGATTAGTGGCGTACCAGGATTAGAAGCTAAAGCAGACAAAAAATGGGGAGGACAAGCTGATTATGAAAAATATAAAGCAGAGACACCTATTTTGATTCCTAAAATTTGAAGTTATAGAATTAAAAATTCTAAATACTAAATACCGATATCCGTTGGCAACCATCCGCTGGCAAAATAAAACATCAACGGATGGTTGCCAACAGATTTTAGGATATAGAAAATACCGACATTCCTTAAAGCTTAAATTTAATCATTAGATATCATGCATCAAAAAATAGCTTTAGTCACAGGTGCTAATAGAGGTATTGGTTTAGAAGTTTGTCGGCAATTATTAGCAAAAAACTGTCTGGTCATTTTAACGAGTAGAAATATTAAAAAGGGTGAAATGGCGATTCAAAGTCTCGGTGGTATTTCTGGATCACTGCACTACCACCAATTAGACATCAATGACCAAGAAAGTATATCGACAATTAAAACATTTGTAAGCGACCAGTTTGGTCGCCTGGATATTTTGATAAATAATGCGGCTATTAATTTTGATGCGTGGCACACTGCGCTCCATGCAGATTTAAATCAAGCCCAACAAACCGTAGAAGCTAATGTGTTCGGAACATGGAGAATGTGTCAAGCATTTCTACCGATGATGCAAGCTAAAAATTATGGAAGAGTGGTCAATGTATCCAGTATTTCAGGGTCTTTAGCCAATATAGCTGCCATTGATGCAATTGCCCCTGCCTATAGTATTTCTAAAGCAGGCTTAAATGTGTTGACCATTCAATTAGCAAAATTAGTTGCAGGAAAGGATATTCTAATCAATGCAATTGGGCCAGGATGGTGTAAAACTGATATGGGAACGAGTATAGCACCTAGAAACGCAGCAGAAGGTGCGGCAAGTATTCTTTGGGGTGCCATGCTACCTACAGGCGGACCTACAGGCGGTTTTTTTAGAGATGGTAAGCGGTTAGAATGGTGAGATTAAGTCTTTCATTTCATTTTTAATTCCACAAAATTTTTATTCAATTCTAGTATTTATTCTATGCCACACCTTCTCAAAAACGAACTACTAGAAATTCAAATTGATAATCCTCTAGAAAATTACAATTTTTCCAGATTTGATTGGACAGGAAAAATCAGAACAGTAAAATTTAAAAACACACCATTAACAACCGTAGAAAATATAGATAATCAACAAGAATCTATCCTAGGACAAGGGTTTTATAATGAATTTGGGATAGATACTGCGCTAGGTTTTGAGGAAGCAAAAGTTGGTGAATGGTTCCACAAAATAGGCGTTGGATTACTAAAAAAGACAAATAGCGCCTATGCTTTTAATGAAAAATATGAGATTTCACCCGCTATATTTACCGTAAAAGAAGCTTTGAACAAACTCCTAATTACCTGCCAATCTAAACTAGTTAATGGTTTTGCTTATCAACTAACTAAAACTATCAGCTTGCAAGAAGGAAGCCTTTCTATCCATTATGCCTTAAAAAACACAGGAAACAAAACTATTATCACAGATGAATATGTGCATAATTTCATCAACATCAATCAATCCAATATTAGTCCAAGTTATCAACTAAAATTTCCCTTTAGGTTACAACCACATCGCTTTATAGAAACCGTTAATCCTGAAAAAAAAGTGGATATACACTCAAAAGGATTTGGTTTCAATGGATTACCAAACGAGCCCTTCTTTTTTAGTAATCTTAGTGGACATAAAGCAGTAAAAGCAGTATGGGAATTACAACACTTGACACATGGTATAGCGATTAGAGAAAGTGGAAACTTTAAAACAAATAAAATAAATCTTTGGGGTTGGCAACATGTAATTAGTCCTGAGTTGTTTTACAAAATCAATATTGCCGCTGGTCAATCAACCTCTTGGATTAGAAAATATGAATTCTATGTTTTAAGTAATTAGGATATTGATTAATGGATAAAATTTAGACATGAAAAAACTCGCAGGATATACCAAAACTAAAGAATGGATACCCTATTGGTTGTCAAAAGAAAAAGTATTGGAACATAGTCAGCATGAACTGATATTGGAATAATTTAAAGCATAAATAGCTGGAGGTAGAATGTCCTTAATTTAACTCGAACTTGATGTTTGAACTTGCTCTTTTCAGCTTTAATTCCTTAACTTAATGACATTTGAGGAATTGTGTAAAAGGGTAACTTAAATCCCCGGTAAGATTTGATTAGCAATTTTCATAGCCACAAAATATTTATCTAAATCAAGTCCAGTAGCAATATTTTGCTCTTTAGCAAAAGCAATTAAGTTTTCGGAAGGCATATTGCCAACTAATTTATTCTGTGCCATGGGACAACCACCAAATCCACGGATAGTCCCATCAAATCTTCGACAACCACTTTCATAGGCAGAAGCGACCTTTTCTTCCCAAGTATCAGGAGTCGTATGGAAATGAGCACCTATTTCTATATTTGGATTAGCAGGTACTAAATCTTTAAACAAGTACTCAATATTTGAGGGTTCAGCAACGCCAATGGTATCAGATAATTGAAAAATGGTAATATCTAGTTTTGCCAATTGTTCGACCCATTTTTGAACAATTTCCACATTCCAATAATCCCCATAGGGATTACCAAAACCCATTGAAATATAGATGAGCAGGGTTTTATTATTTTGTAAACAAATTTCTTGAATAAGCTTTACTCTATCTAAGGATTCTTCGATAGTAGCATTGGTATTTCTTAATTGGAAAGTTTCAGATATAGAAAACGGGTAGCCTAAAACGTCGACTTCAGGGAAACTTGCCGCACTTAGCGCTCCCCTTTTATTAGCAACAATAGCCAATAATTTCGTAGTTGTATTATCGAGGTCTAATTGCGCCAATACTTCGGCAGTATCTCGCATTTGAGGAATAGCTTTAGGAGATACAAAGCTTCCAAAATCCAAAGAATCAAAGCCTACTTGCAATAGTGCATTCAAGTACCGAGCTTTTTCGCTAGTGGGAATAAAGTCATGCAATCCTTGCATGGCATCCCTTGGGCATTCGATTATTTTCATTGCTTAGGAGTCGTTGCTTCTTGATAAACTTTATTATCTAAAATCATTTTAGCAATAATTTCACATAATATTTGGGAAGTGCCTCCACCTATTGGTCCAAGGCGACTATCTCTAAAAAGTCTAGCCATTGGATATTCTTCCATATACCCGTATCCGCCAAGTAGTTGAAGGCAATCATAAATTACTTCATCTGCCATTTTGGTGGATGCTAATTTTGACATACTAGCTTCTTTCACTACATATTCTCCATCATTCAATCTTTTAGCGGTGACATAATTAAAGGTTTTATTAATTTCCACAGTACTACTCATCTCTGCAATCTTGTGTCTTAACACTTGGAATTTATCCAATTGTTTACCAAAAGCAGTTCGTTCGGACATATATTTTATTGCGTATTCTACTGCAAATTCTGCGCGGGCATGCGCATTAATGCCCATAATTAACCGTTCTAGCGCAAAGTGCTGCATAACGTAAGGAAAACCTTTTCCCTCCACTCCCATAAGGTTACTAGCAGGTATTTCGACATCATCAAAAGAAATTTCGCCAGTGTCAGAAGCCCTCCAACCTAATTTATCTAACTTACTAGCACTAACTCCTGGGGTATCTCTATCCACTAAAAAAATAGACATTCCTTTGTGTTTCAATTCAGGATTTGTTTTGGCTACGACTATTAAATAATCACTATAAACGCCATTGGTAATAAAGGTCTTAGAGCCATTCAAAATGTATTTATCATCTTTTTTGACAGCAGTCGTACGCATGCCAGCGACATCCGAACCTGCAAATGGTTCGCTAATGCATAAGCAGCCAATTAGCTTCCCTTCGATACTTTGTGTTAAGTATTTTTCTTTAATTGCAGGGCTTCCTTCTGCTTTTAAATGGGTCATTGCTAAATAAGCATGTGCCCACATGGCAGCAGCAAATCCGCCAGAATTAATTCGTTGCAATTCTTCCAAAAAAATAACCGTATAAAACAAATCTAAATCTAAACCTCCATAGGCTTCTGGCTGATTGATTCCGAAGTAGCCCATTTCTCCAAACTTCTCCCAGACAAATCGGTCAATAGTTCCTGTTTTTTCCCACTTTTCTATGTGAGGAACGACTTCTTGCTGAAGAAAACTACGAAAGCCTTCTCTGAATAAATGATGTTCTTCTGTAAAATACATAAATCAGTTTTTAAGGAATTTAAATGACCAAAAAATATCAACTTTCTTACTATATAGGCTGCTGACTATTTAACGGTATCTCGTTAATCGGGTTACTTAGGAAACATATTTTCAGGATAAAAGATTTAGATACTTGACATTCAGTTGTAAAAAAAGAGAAAAGAAAAATATTAGTGTAAACAAATTTTAAAATGATACAAATCTATAAGGTTCTTCGAACGAGCTTATTCTACTCATAAATCTCAACAACCAACTCAATCTCTACTGCTTGTCCTCTTGGTAAGGAAGCCATACCAACAGCTGCCCGCGCATGTCTTCCTCTATCGCCAAAAACAGCGACCATCAAGTCTGAAAATCCGTTAATTACCTTTGGTTGCTCAACAAAAGAAGGGTCGGAATTGACCATCCCTAATACTTTTACAATCCGCTTGACTTTTCTTAAGTCACCTAACATGGTTTTAAGTACTGCCAATTGGTTGATTGCCGTAAGTCGAGCCCCTTCGTATCCTTCCTCTATCGTAACATCTTGACCAAGTTTGCCTGTTAGTTCAGTACCATCCGTTCGTTTAGGGCCTTTACCTGCTAAAAAAATAAGGTTTCCTGCTCTAACGCCATTGACATAATTGGCTACAGGTTGAGGTGGGGCTGGTAGGGTAATATTTAGTTCCTTTAATTTTGCTTCGGGGTTATAGCTGGCTTCTGGTTGCTCAGATTTTGTTTGCCCTGATTTTGATGGCTCTGTCCCCGGTTGGCAAGAGAAAATAATTGAAAACAAAATAAGGCATAGGAACCGATAGAAATTCGTTTGGTACATGATTAATTTTTTGAAGTTAAATAATGGTTCCCTATACAATTAAAGGTAGGTAGGAACTTTTCATAAATGTAGTATACTTATTGGGATTATTAAAAAATGGTGGCTATTATTTGGCGTCCAATATTTTGGAGGTGAAGCAAAAACCAGCTTAACGGAGCTTAGTTTTCAAAAACCATAGGTAGTCAACCAATTTTTAGTCAGTTGAAAGGTAAACTTTATTATTGTTAGGTAATTTGATACCTTATCATAGGCTAACCTTAAAAAATAATTAGTACTTTTATACTAATAATTGTTTAAATTAAGTCATTCAACTCAATAAAATTTAATCACAATAAAACTTAATAAAAATGGCTGTATCCAACCCACCGGGCATTGAAAAAATGATTTCCTATCCAAAATTCGATAGTCTAGAGCAAAAGAGACATCATTTAAAAAAAGTGTTAGCAGGAGCCTATCGAATTTGCGGAAAATTTGGTTTTTCAGAAGGTGTTGCCGGGCATATTACATGTAGAGACCCTGAATTTCCTCATTGTTTTTGGGTGAATCCATTTGGTGTTTCCTTCAAACGAATGAAAATGTCTGACCTTATATTGGTCAATGAAGATGGAGAAATAGTTGCTGGAAAACATAACAATCTAAATAAAGCAGCCTTTGCTATACATGCAGCCATACACAAAGCGAGACCAGATGTAATTGCAGCGGCACATACTCATTCTGTCTATGGAAAAACGTGGTCAGCTTTTGGTAGATTACTAGACCCTTTAACCCAAGATTCTTGTATATTTTATCAAGACCACGGTCTATATGATGATTATATGGGCGTTGTAACTGATTTAAATGAAGGGGACAGAATTGGGTTGGCATTGGGGGACAAAAAAGCAGTCATTTTACAAAATCATGGTTTATTAACAGTAGGTCATAGTATAGAAGAATGTATCTTCTGGTTTATCACTATGGAACGGACTTGCCAATCTCAGTTATTAGCAGAAGCGACAGGAAAGGAACCTATTAAAATTAGTCATGAGGTAGCCTTAAATACTAGAAATTACGAAGTAGGCTTTCCTTTAGCTGGTCATTTTAGCTTTTCGCCAATGTGGCAAGATATTGTCTATGAACAGCCTGATTTTATGGATATTGAAGTACCAGAACCTTCTTTGGTATTGTAAATTTTATCACACTTTTAAAGGCACAAGATTAATGGTCTTGTGCCTTTATTTTCACTTCCTCCTGAATATTTTTTATTTTCCTTTTTTTAAAGGAGTAGGCAATAAATAATAATTAGTTTTTGGGGACTTTAAAGTATAATAGGCTAAAAGAAAAGATTGATTAAAAATAAACTTAATGGAACATCCTTTCGGTAACACCTGTGGATATAAAGCAATAAAATAAATTTTTACACGCATCAAAAGCGCTTTCAGTACTGAAGTACCAAAAGCGCTATTTTTTTGCCAAACTTTATCCATCAAGTTTCTTTACCTAAGAAAAGCTTTTCATCAAATAAAAGACACCATTGTAGGTATAGAAGACAAGTCTAAGTTTTAAATTTGGAGTCTTACTTCCCAATAAAAAACTGAAATCCAATATCTAAACCAAAATGATTGGTTTTAAAATCAGGAGACAATTTAGTATGCTTATATGTGCCTTTGAATTCAAGTGCCACAGAAGGTGAAACAAATAAATTTAAGCCCAATCCCCCAAAATAAGCAGTATCGGTGTTTTTAATTTTGTCATTGATAGTGCCCTCTTCAGCACCTGGGAAAGGAGAGGTCGAAGTGCTAGAAGTAAAAATAGAACGGTTTATAGCTCCACCTACTTCATAAAAAGGCACAATTCTTCCTTTTTTAGTAGAATGGTAGAATCGAATAAAAGGAGCGACTCCTACCTGAAAAATACTTCTAGTGTAAAAAGAATTTCCAGGATAGGCCTCTTTATCATAATCTATATTCATACCACTACCTATCAACCAATTTTCATTGATAAACACACCAATATTTGGGTTCAAGTTTAGAGAAATTACCTTAAAACCATTTTGGGAAGAAAAGCTTAGTCCATCAGATGTGGCACCTATCCATAAAGTCCCTTTTTGGGCTTTAGCAATTTGGTTCGTATTTCCTGTCGATAGCGCTCGGTTTAAGAAAAATTTCAAGCCCATACCAATTCCTGCTGCGGTTCTTCTACCAGTTTCTACTGTACCATAAGGGCTTGAATTACTAGCCAAGCGTTGTGAATAATTAAAAGCTACCGTTCCTTCTAAAGCAACGCTTGGACTTAAAAAATAATCTAATCCCAGACCAATATCACTAGTAAAAAAATTAATCGTGCTAATCTCACTATATCCAAGATGGTTCTCCACAAACCATGCGCTATTATTTTTCTTGCTTACATAATATCGAATATGAGTAGTAAGACCGTAACCTCCCTCTTCAAGATTAGAAGAATTAGAATTAATAGTGATTCCTCCTCCTATAACTAATTTATCACTTACGAAATAGGATAATCTAGGGCTAAAATTAAGGGTATGTTCTTTTATTGGTTGATGAGAATATAAGAAAGGATGATTATAAGACTGCAATTGAGAAGCAAGGCCACCATCGATAATAAAATTTCCTTTAGTAATTTGACCGAAACCAGTCATCTGTAAAGTCATAAAAACTAAAAATAAAGAGACAATAGTTGGGAATTTCATAAGTTATCAGTTTTTGTAATAATTCATTTAATATCCCAAGGTGTCTCTAAGCTTTAAAAGGTTATCAAACTATTTGAAAATAATTTTAATTTATTTTTCTAACCATAGTCTTTATCCCGAGATGATGTTACATCCCTTCAAAACTTTGTTAACAGAATTCAAAACTAGGAAAGGTTCTTCCCCTGAAATTCTTTTTAGTTATAACTTGCCGATGGAAGCAGTACTACGATTAACGTAGTATTCAAATAGACAAAGGCTGTGGCAGCAGCCACCACAAATCAGATTCATATGTTCATCCGACAAATTATTCTAATCCTAAGTTGTAGCATTCTTTTTGCAACGGCGGCAACATCCCAAAGCTCAAAAATTAAATTGAGTGGACAAGTTTTAGATACCAATTCTAAAGAAAAAATTCCTTATGTTACGGTTATTGCCCATACACCAGAAATGGTTTTTGTGGAAGGAACGGCAACTAATAATGATGGACAATATGTATTAGAATTACCTAAAGGAAGGTATGTATTAAAGTTTAGTTTTATTGGCTATAAAAATACAGAAAAAACGATAGACTTAATAGCCAATCAACAATTGGAATTGTTATTAGCGAGCGATTTAACTACATTAGAAACGGTGGTGGTTAGAGAGGAACGGACTTCGGTAGAACAGAAAATAGACCGAAAAGTCATCAACGTTGGAAAGGATTTACAAGCAGGAGGAGGCGATGCAGTAGAGGTATTAAACCAACTTTCAGAAGTTCAAACAGGGATTGATGGCGGGATTGAATTAAGAGGTTCTGGTAATATTAATGTTTTGGTTAACGGAAAACCTTCCCCACTTGAGCCACAGGATTTGTTGCAACAAATTGATGCGAGTGAAATCCAGCAAATCGAATTGATAACCACCCCATCTGCCAAAAATCGTGCTGATGGATTAACTGGAATTATCAATATTATTACTAAAAAGAAGAAAGAACAAGGTTTTTCTGGAACTGTTTCTGGGAGTGTAAGTACCAATCAACAATATCGCTCTGGCTTAGCTTTATCCAATGGGCTTGGAAAAGTCAACTTAAGTCTAAATCTAAATTTTTCAGATAGAGAAAGAGACGCTAGGAACAGTAGAAGTCGGGTATCTGATGCCCTGAATTACACCCAGACGGGAGATAATTTATTTGCAGGTCAAGTAAAAAGTATCAAAGCTGGAGTAGACTGGTTTTTAGATGAGAAAAATGAATTCTCTTTTTCTGGAGGATATACTGATAATTCTCATGATATTATTAATACCACTCGAATTGAAGAAGATGTTCTCAATTATCAGTTTTTATCTAACAACCGACATGAACATTTGAGCGCGGAATATAATGCCAATTATCGCAGAATATTCACCAATAAAAATCATTACTTAGAAGCAGACATTCATTTTACAGACAATCGAAATGATTTGAGTGCTGATTATCAGGCTGACAATGAATTTAGGGATGATTTTTTAGAATATGATTCTAAGGTTAGCAATTATTCTTTGGATTATGTCCAACCATTTAGTAATGGCTTAGTCATAGAAAGCGGCTTATTATATACGATTAAAGATGTGAGTAATGACCAAGTTATCAATGATTACGATGATACCAATCTACAAAATCGATTTATTTTTGATGAAAAAAATCTTGGTCTATATACATTAATGAAAAAAGAATGGGGCAATCTTAAGGGACAATTTGGGTTGAGGTATGAGGTTTTTTGGTCAGAAAGCCAATTTGAAAATACCGAAAACCAAATTAATCGAGCTTTTCACAATCTTTTTCCATCTACCCATTTCACTTACGCTTTCACGGAAAAAAATAGTGTCAATTTTGGTTATAACCGAAGAATTTCTCGACCTAATTTATGGCAAATCAATCCTTTTTCCAATGCTTCCGACCGTTTTTATAATCGGCAAGGAAATCCAAGTTTAAATCCCGAATATTCTCATAATTTTGAAATCAACTTCCTTAATAGTTTTGAAAATTGGTCATTTAGTCCAGGGGTATTTTATCGCAATAAAACCAATATTATTTTACCTTTCTATTTAACAAACAATACAGATAACACCATTTTAAGGACCTACACCAACGACGGCAATAGTCATGCCTATGGAACAGAAATAGCCATCTCCATCTTTCCTTTGAGCTTCCTAAAAACCAATATTAATGGTAATTTTTATTGGGAAAAGATAAATACGACGGTCGATAATGATTTAGGATTTCTTCAATTAGAAAATAACAACTGGACGATTAAAAACCTGTTTAAAATCAATAAAAAATTAAGTGTTGATATAACTTGGATTTACCGAGGGGCAAGTACTCGTCGGTATAGTAAATCCTTAGAAACACAGAAATTTGATACCGCTATTCGTTGGAAAATATTAAAAGGAAAAGGAAATATAAGTCTAAGAGTAACAGATATTTTTGATACCTATCAATCAGAATCTATTCTTTTCGGCGCTGGCTTTGAAGAAAATTCCTTGCGAAAGAGAGAATCTAGAATAGGGTATATTTCTTTTAGTTACCAGTTTGCAAAAGGGGGCATGACAAAAAAGAGAAATCGAAAAAAACGACGATTTGATGCCGGTGCAACAGAGTAATTAGAACACTTCCTAGTAATTAATACTTTGAACTTGTTTTAAAAAGTGCCCCAAGCAAAATCACAAAAAGAAATAATAAAACACTATGAACCGTAAGTCCGACTTGAAAAGATGTTGTAATCCTTAGGCCTTTATAACAAGCATAAGCTGCAAAGGCATTATAGCAAATAAAAGCGAGACAAAGTCCTATTCGCGCTATCCTATCTTTGGTAAAAAATCCAAAAATGGAGGCGATGGCCAAAGACAAAATAGCTGCACCAAAAAGAAAAACAAAGTGCATGCTTTCAGGGGTGATATACGTCCCTCCAAAACGAGCATTGATAGACGCTGGAGTCGAATTAAACGCTCTGAAAGCTCCAAGCAATTCAAAAAATGCGAATAAGAGGAACGTAAACCGTAAATATTTCATTCAATAAAAGTTACTTGCTTAATATTTAATCAATAGTCGTAATTAAATCTGCTATAGGTTTTCTTACTTTTTTAAGATTAACTAACCAGTCTTTATCAGCCTGTCGGTATCCTAAAGTAAGCAATACACAACTTCTTAAACCTTTCTCTTTTAAGCCTAAAATTTCATCTACTTTCGCAGGTACAAAACCTTCTAAGGGAGTCGCGTCCACTTCCTCAAATGCAGCAGCAATAATGGCGTGAGAAAAAGCAATATAAGCTTGTTTTGCGGCATGGTTAAAATTCACTTCGGCATCCTTCTGAGGGTAAGTACTTAATAACATTTGTCGGTAATTTTCCCAACCTTCGTTTTTAAATCCTCTAATTTCATTGGTCAAATCAAACTGCTTGTTAATTCTATCAGCAGTATAAGTATCCCAAGCTGCAAATACTAATAAGTGGGAACAATCAGTTATGACTGATTGATTCCAAGCTACTGGTCTAATTTTTTCTTTAATAGCCTGATTCGTAATCACCAAGACTTCAAAAGGTTGTAATCCACTAGAAGTAGGGGCTAAGGAAATAGCTTCTAGTATATTATCCATTTTTTCCTGCGGCACTTTTTTACCATTCATTGCTTTTGCAGCATACCGCCATTTCAATTTATCTAGTAATATCATATTTTATTTTAAGTTAATATTTAAAACAGCACACAAAATAGCCCTTTTTTAATTAAAAAAAATATAGCATTAAATAATCTTTATACATCAATAAATTTACCTTCTCACAGATTTAGTCCTTGCTTTATTCCTAAAATATCGTGTTAAAAAATGACTTTGAAGTTACTTAATCCGTATCCTACGTCTAACGAATAGTTGTTATATATTTTATATCAAACTATTTTTTCTCACAAAAAAAAATGACGTTAATTATGAAGAAGTTTGTTTCTTTATTTTTTGCACTATCTATTGTCGTTATGAGCCAATCTTGTAATGTCGGTAAAGGATTAGCTGGACTATCTCCAGAAAAGGCTTTATCAGGCGTTCAAGCATTGTTAGGAGGAGCTAGTGGTAATGCTTTAAAAGGGTTTGCAGGCAATGTTTTAGCCAATGCAGCAATGAAAAAAGTAATGCCACAAGGACTTTCTAACATTACCAGTTTATTAGGTAACTCAAGCGAAGGAACTAAAGCTTTAGGCCTATTAAATAGCGCTTTAGGGTCAGCGGTACCTGATGTAGCTAGTTCTTTATTGGGTAATGCAACTAAAGGCATTGCGGCAGCTGATGCATTAAACCTTCTGAAAGGAGGCGATACTGGTGCAACCGACTTCTTAAAAAAAGCGGCGGGCAGCAAATTATCAGCAGCTTTATTACCAGCTATTACAAAACAGTTGACGCAGAATGGCGGACTTAGTGCCATCACTTCTGCCTTAGGAGGTCAAGCTTCTAGCTTACTAGGAAACGGTAAACCTTCTTTAGCTGACTTAGCTACGAATGGTGCAGTAGATGGTCTTTTTGCAATGATGGGTAATGCGGAGAAAGCAGAACGTGCAAATCCTACAGACCCTGTGTTGAAAGAAATTTTTGGCAATTAATATTTTGCAAAACTTTGCAAAGGGTGGTTTTGGGCCATCCTTTGCATTAGTTTGTTTTATTATTTGAATAGGTTTAGTTACCTTGGTAAAAATTTGTTTTATTGAATAATAAGACAATTTAATTTATCACTTTGTAACCCCCTATCAAATGTTCCTAAGTCTTGCGGGTAGAATTGTATTAGCTTTAATTCCTTTATTATTTGTCAAAAAATTCTTCCCAGACCAACAAGTAGTTTTCTGGCAGTTTGGATTGGTACTTGCCGCGCTCGCCTATGTTGGATTTGTCTTAATAAACGGAAAGGATACTCAAAATCTTCACTTAGAAATAGGTGGACTTGCCCTTTATAGTTTGCTTGTTTTTTTATCAAAAAAATATAGTCTATATTTCCTATCGCTTGGGTGGGCGATGCATATTGGTTGGGATAGCTTATTGCATTCCTATACTACTACCCCTTACGTGCCACTTCATTATATCGAAGCTTGTATTGGTTTTGATATAGTTATAGCAGCTTATATCTTTTGGTTAGCTAGAAAGGTCAACACTATTTGAAAGGGTTCTTTAAAAATGTTTTCTTGATGACCATGAATCAAAGGATAATTGAAAATGGAAAAAAAGAGGCATCGGCTTCATATACTTTGTCAATTAAAAAAGATTTTTCGCCAATTTTAAAGTTTACTTCTGGTTCGCCTATACTATATAATCTGGTAAAATTGGTGACCTCATTTAGTTCTTCTGTAATTCTTGGACCAATTGGTGGGTAAGTTTCACAATCTTGTGCACTAATCGTCTCCCCATCTAAAGAATCCATCGTTAAGCGGACTATTTTATCTGCATTTTTATGGGTGTTTTCATAACTCAACTCAACCCGAACATATTGGATAATCAATAAGTTTACTGCCAAGCCAATGGCTAATCCAAGTACGTTAATAAACGTAAAGGTCTTTTCCTTACTAAAAACTCTCAGCGCAATTCTATTGTAATTTTTAAGTATAATTGTTGGTTTGTATAGGAGATGCTTTTTAATGGGTACTAACACTATGAGATATCCTAAAAACAATTAAAATCTTAAAAGGTAGCTTTTTTCTAAGATTTGCAGGTAATCAATAGTTTTTAAACAACTCCATTAGGAGCTAATTAGATTTTTTAACACGAACCTGCCTGACTGCCTAAGCGGGCAGGTTTTCACAAACCCGCCTGACTGTGGCAACGGGTAGGTTAACACGAATTAGGTTTAATCAACTCTTTATCTAATTTGGGTTTACTTGTCAAAATAATTTTAATTTATCATAAAACCAAAACCTATAACTTATAAGCTAAATTTAAATTTAATCCATAGAGTTTATAACGCTGGCGAATTAAATTTTCAGCACTAGAAATATCTGGATAAAAACGAATAGAAGGGGATATACCTAAAGTTAATTTTCGTGAAATCGGTTTCTGAAGAGACAAGCTTGCATAAAATCCTAGTCCAATGCTTGGTGGATAGCCAAGACTGGCAATTTCCTGCTTTGTTCCTTCGATGTCCATCCTAAATCCTCGATTCCGAAGGGAGATATTTGTTAAAACTCCTGCTTGGTAGCCTAAGCTGAAATGGCTATATTGTTTATCAAAACCCACTAATATAGGAACCTCAATTAAGGTGTATTTGTGGTAAAACTCAAATGCTGATTGGGTAGTTCTTATAATGGTGGCATTACCATAAATTTCTTCTCTTGTGCCATCTAGGTAGGTTATTATTTTTTCTATCCCTGGAACGTATAATGTATCCACAGTAGTTTGAGAAAGGTTATAGGCTTCTGTTATCGTGGTGAAATTTATCCCTGTGATGAATTTAATCTTAGACCGATGTTGCAAAGTATAGGCTAACCCAAAATGAGTGGCATACAACATCCTTTCTGTAGCGGTTCTGTATTGAATATCATCTAGATTTCCTGCTTTTACTTGTAATTGTCTGTCTGCATAACTTAAACCAGTGGATATACTGATATTTCCTGTCCATTTTTTTTCGGCAATAGGAGTAACTATTGGATTGATTTCATCCGTGATATTTATCTTTTTTAATGGCAGTAATTGACGGGGTTTTGAATCTAAATAAGCAAGTGGTAATAGGGTGATTTTTTCTATAGTTGTAGTATTAATGTCCTTGTTTTTAGTTAAACCCTCGCTTTGAATGGATGATTCGTTTGATGAATTGAAGGGATTAGTGAAGTCCTTGTTTTGAGGGTCAACTGGACTAGCTTGTTCATAGATTTTTGTAGGACTGTTTATAGTTTTTTTTCCATTTATTGGGCGGTTTATTTTATCAACTTCCCTATTTTTTAGCGTGGAGATTAATTTTTTTGATACATTTTTTTGTCTAGGAGTATTTGTAATTTCAACCTGTGAACTAGTCTCTTTTTGACTAGCAATAATTTTATTTTGGTTTGTAGGCTTCTTAAGTTCAGTGGCAGGTACGATGTCTTCAAAAATAGTTGGCTGAATATCCCAATTGGAAATGGTAAACCATAAAGCTCCGAAACCCAATATTGGCATTAATATAAATAAGAACTTTCTAAATTTACGTTTTCTGCGCTTAGAACGATTAAGCGCTTTAACCTCTACTTCAATAGAGGTCCAAATTTCCATATACGCTTCCGTTGTATTATTTTCTTGTTTCATATCTATTGATATTCCTATTCACAATAAAGCATTAATCTTTGCCGCCACAATTTTTTTGGCCCTAGCCAATTGTGAGCGAGAAGTACTTTCTTTGATGCCTAATAATTCTGCAATTTCCTTATGGGAGTATCCTTCAATCAAAAACAAATTTAGTACTACTCGAAAACCTGTGGGTAATTCTTTTATCTGTTTTAAAATTTCTTGAGTGGATAATTGACTATAAATTTTAGGTTCTATGGTAGAAAGGCACTCTTTATATTTAGCAATGAATTCTTCCTTCTTATAATATTTTTGGTTAATCCATTTAAGAGCACACCGAATAGTGATTTTTCGCATCCAAGCTTCAAATGAACCTATCGGTTGGTAGTTTTGGATATTCTTGAAGATAATTAAAAAAGTTTCTTGTACTATATCTTTTGCCATTGCTTCATCTACTGCATAACGACGACTCACACTCATTAACATACCTGTATAGCGTTTCACCAATTCAAATTGGGCAACTTCCTGAAATTGTTGGCATTGTTCGATTAAATGTTTTTCTGAAAGCAATTTGAATCTTTGATTAAAGCATCCGCTCCTTTGTTTTATAATTTTAATTATCCTTATTGGTAATAGAAGCTGTTTGACCATTCAAACAGCTTCTAATTACTTAGTACCTCTATTTCAAATCAGTTGCATATATCTTCCATTCTTGTTCTTGCTCATGTGGGTTATTTGGCTCAAACCCTGAACCATACAGGACATACATTTTGTCATTAAACAAGCACATTTGTTGGATACCATCTCTTGCTACCTCTTTGAAAGTTTCTAAATTGTTATTTATTGGGGTATATTCATTGGTTTCTGTATCAAAAACGCCAATAAAGGATTCGGTTGTTTTATCCACAGCACTATTAGAAAGTCCTGATTTTCCTGCTACATAAATTAAATTTTGATACTTATTAACAAAAGTAAATTGCATTCTATCTGTCATATTATATACTTCCCAATTACTAGGGTCAGATAAAGAAGTGACCAAAATTTTGCTTGAATTTAGGCCGTCAAAAAACAATGGACTCCCACCGAAAATGTATAATTTATCGTTAACAATAGTAGCCCTAGCTCCAAATCTAGCCTCTGGGAGCGTGGCAAATTCCGTTAATGTTTTGGTTACTAAGTTCCATTTATATACTTTATTTGCTTTTTCATTATTGGTACTTGGTGGATTAAACTCTCCTCCAATAATATAAATATTATCATCTTGAACGGCCATTCCAAATCTTGTAAAAGCTTTACCATGTGGAATTGTATTTGGTGAATCTGTTAACTCTGAACCATAGTTATTGATATACTTTGCACCAACAACAATCAGCTCATTATTTACAATATGTAGTTGTTTAGATATAAAGTCATCATTTTCAAAGTAAGACGCTGTTTGTTCATTATTGGTTAAATCAAATTTATGAATCACCTCCTCCTTTTTATCCACGGTTTCATCATGCCGTGTGACGACAAATAGGCTATTGTCACTATAAGACCCTATCATTCCTGGTGCAGCTCCTTCAATACGGTCTGAACGAAAAGAAAGGACTTCTGAAAAGGCTAAATCTTCTGAAGGTGGCGTATAATAATCTTCTGGATTTTTTTCCGTTAAGGTGAAACGGATTTGCGACCCATCTTCATTATTAATAAATCCTGTAGGCACATTATCTATCACAGAAATATTCATTAATCCACCTTCTGCTAGTATTTCAACTTCATCTGTTTTGAATGTTAAACCCAATTTTTTTGGAGATAAATAATAATCCAATAATGTTTCTGAGCCCAAATTGGCACTTGTGTTTACGGCATGCCCTCTTCTCCATTCTAGTTTATTATCTGAACTATTTTTGGAGAAGATAAATTCATCGTCCTCAATATTAAAATTTCCTGTGATATCAATCGTATTATTGTCGGTAACTAAAGTGGCTTCTGAGATTTTCCAGACTTTAGCAGAATTCCCTGCTAGACCGGTCATTATAGTGTTTCTTCTATCCGTTAACTCATCAACTATTAAAGGTGGTATATTTTCTTCAACGACTGTCGTGATTTCTGAATCTTTATTGCAGCTAAAAACAAAAAGCATACATAGGCTAATCATTAATCCTATTTTTTTCATCTTAATTGATTGTTTCGTTAAAAAATGAATTTATTAGTTGTTCAGTTAACCTTACAATTACTAAAGACTATATTTGGATAATTCGCTGCATGGCTTATTTATTTTTTCTTTTATTACTAATAAAAGGCTTGATGGTTTTCTCAATATGAATCCCAATTCAGTTTAACTGCATCACACAAATTGCTGATTTACAATTTTTTATATAAAAATTAAATTTAGGAAAGAGTAGAAAAAATTACTTTAATAAATAAAGATTTAATGAACATTAAAGATAGCTCATAAAAAATTTTAAAAAAGAAATCACGCTTTAAGTGAAAAAAACGACTCAAGAAAAATAATGGAATTAATAATTTCTATATTGAAAAAACCGAGGGTGAGTTATCTGATTCGGCGAATATTTTTATGCGTTAATTAGTTAGACTTACTAAACTAAAATATCCTTAATCACATGCCCATGCACATCCGTCAAACGAAAATCTCGTCCTTGAAAAGAATAGGTTAATTGCTCGTGATTGATGCCCAAACAATGCAAAATAGTCGCTTGTAAATCGTGCACATGTGTCTTACCTTCGATGCCATAATAGCCTAATTCATCAGTTTTGCCAAAAGTGGTACCTGCTTTGACGCCACCACCAGCCATCCACATGGTAAAAGCCTCTGCGTGATGGTCTCTCCCTTTAAAATCCGCACCCGAAGCCCTTGTTTCTTTCATTGGTGTACGTCCAAATTCACCACCCCACACCACTAAAGTAGTATCCAGCAAACCACGCATTTTAAGGTCTTGCAATAAAGCTGAGATAGGTTTGTCTACATTTTTTGCAGCTTTACCAAGTCCATCCACTACCCCACTGCCTTTACCCGCACCATGATGGTCCCAAGCGTTGTCATACAGTTGTACAAATCGCACACCCTTTTCAACCAATCGACGGGCTAAGAGACAATTATTAGCAAACGAAATCTGACCTGGTTTAGTGCCATAAAGTTCATGGATGTAATCGGGTTCAGTTTCAATATCCATCACTTCAGGGACTTCGGCTTGCATTCGGAATGCCAGCTCATATTGAGCAATCCTCGACAATATTTCTGGGTCCCCTACTGCTTCATATTCTTTTCGATTGATTTCGTTAATAATTTCAATGGACCGTTTTCTAAGTGGTTCATCTACAGCAGTTGGATTGTTGAGATACAAAATAGGGTCTCCCTCCGACCGGCATTGCACACCTTGATGTAAAGAAGGTAAAAAACCACTTCCCCATGCACTTTTACCTGCACTGGGGTCACTTCCTGAGGTTAAGACCACAAAACCCGGTAAATTTTCATTTTCAGAACCTAAACCATACATCATCCAAGAACCCATACTTGGCCTACCTAATCGAGGACTTCCAGTATGCATAAATAATTGGGCAGGCGCATGATTAAATTCATCGGTATGCATAGCTTTTAAAAAACTGACTTCATCCACCATCTTAGAGAAATGAGGTAAGTGTTCCGACACCCAACTCCCTGTTTGCCCATATTGCTGAAAACTGGCTTGAGGGCCCATCATTTGGGGCGTTCCTTTTAGAAAAGCAAATCGTTTGCCTTCTAATAAAGAAGCTGGACAGGCTTTCCCATCATATTTTTGTAAAACAGGTTTATAATCAAACAATTCTAGTTGAGAAGGCGCGCCTGCCATGTGTAAAAAAATAACCTGTTTGGCAGTAGGCGGAAAATGAGGCCCTAAGCTATTTCCTATGTTAGGTGAAATAACTGGTTGCCCTAAATCCATCAAAGAACCTAAAGCCATAGCGCCTAATCCACCCATACATTGCTTTAAAAAGTATCTTCTGGAGTGATACTTTCCGATTGCTAAAGCTGCTTCTTGATGTAATTTCATTTTAAAAATGGTTTTATGCTTAATTATTCACAAATTCATCCAAATTCAACAGCGCATGCGCCACCATCGTTAAGGCAGCCAATTGTTCCTTTTGAGAAGTTTTTTTGCCAGCTTGACTAACTGCCAAAGCGGACGCTTCTTCATAATGCTTTTTGGCTTCCTCGTAAAAAGTAAACAAATCGTTCAACTTTGCAGCATCTGGTGTCCGCAACATCACCTTCTGATAACCCATTTTTAATCGGTCTAATTCATTTTCAACAGATAGAGTATCCATATATTGACCAATGTTTTGGGCAGCTTTCATGTAATTTGGGTCATTTAAGAGTGCCAAAGCTTGTAAAGGGGTATTTGTTCTAATGCGCCGACTGGAGCAAGTGGTTCTATCCGTTCCATCAAAGGTTATTTGATTGGGGAAAGGATTGGTTCTTTTTACGTAAGTATACAAACTACGTCTATTTTGATTTTCAGCATCACTTAATATAAAAGCATCTCCAAATCTAAATTGGTCCGTTCCCTCAGGACGTGGAGGTTGTACACTAGGTCCATAAATAGTTGGATTAAGTACCTCACTAACGGATAAAATTTGGTCTCTCAGTTGCTCAGAACTCAGTCTAATTCGAGGCCCTCTAGATAATAAGCGGTTTCGTGGGTCTTTCTTTAATTTTTCTTTAGAAACGTAATTACTTTGCTGATAAGCAGCAGATAAGACTATTTGTTTGAGCAATTGTTTCATACTTCCACGATGCGTTTGTAAAAACTGAACCGCTAACCAATCCAATAAAGCAGGATGAGAAGGAGGCAAAGATTGCGTACCAAAATCTTCTAGGCTTTCAATTATGCCGTAACCAAACAGTTGTTCCCATAGGCGATTGACCATCACTCTGGCAGTCAAGGGATTTTGGGGGCTAACCAGCCATTGTGCCATAGCTAAGCGATTTGGAGGAAGGCCTTTGGGGAGCTGTCCTAAAATTGCTGGCACTGTCTCCGCTACTTCCTTACCTTTGACCAACCAATTACCTCGTTCAAAAAGATAATTTTTACGTCTTTTCTGGAGGGGTAATTCTTGTAAAATAGGCGTTGGAACGGTTGGAAATGTATCTAATTGGGCTACTTTCTTTTGAAAATTTAAGTCATAGGTAGCCATTTTAGGCGATGCTTCATGAAAATAAAGCCAATCTAAACGTAATAAATCTGCATCTGCTATTTTATCTTTTCTAAATACTAAATAGATATCATGTTTGCCAATAGTCCCTTCAATCGGTACTTTTAAAGTACGCCATTTTTTCCAACGCTGCTGATAACTTGCGGTCCCACTCCCTGTCAAGGGAAGGGAGATATTACTAATTAATGGACCATCCAGTGAATCTAAGTGAACTTCAATAAATCCGCCATAAGGGGTGGCATAACGATAAGAAATCGCTGCAATATTGGTTAAGTCAATTTGTTCAAATAGCAACCAAGAGGAATCTTGGACTTGAAAAATAGTTTTTTGGTCGGGTGCAGTTAATTCAATAAAACCACCGATATCATCAAAGGTTTCAATTTCTACTTTCCTGTAGCCAAGATGGTTCACCAAATCTGTTTTTTGTTGATATAGAAACCCATTTAAAGGAAGTTCATCTTGAGGTTTCAAGCGTTGCTGTATCCATGCAATAATTTCCTGTACAGCTTGTTTATTTGGACCTTCATAGGTGAAAATATTGGGTGCTTCGTGGTATATGTCTCTATCTACCGTATTATTAAAAAAGGACATAAAGCTGTAGAAATCTTCGTGTCGAATTGGGTCATAAGGGTGGCTATGGCATTGCACACAAGCCATGGTCGTCGCTTGCCAAACTTCAAAGGTAGTACCGACTCGTTCAATATTTGCATAATTTCTAAACTCCTCATCATCTGTTCCGCCCTCATCATTGGCCATGGTATTTCGATGAAAAGCAGTGGCAATTAATTGGCTTTCTGTTGGATTTGGCAATAGGTCTCCTGCCAATTGTTCGATAGTAAATTGTTGGAAAGACATATCCGAATTAAAGGCTTGTATCAGCCAATCTCTATATTTCCAGATACTACGATATAAGTCTTTTTCGTACCCTTTAGAATCTGCATAACGAGCCAAATCCATCCACATACTAGCCCATTTTTCGCCAAAATGCGGAGAGGCTAACAATCGGTCAACTTCCATTTCATAAGCATCATTGGCATTATTCGATAAAAACGCTTCGCTCTCAGCCAAAGTAGGTGGCAAACCGATAAGGTCTAAAGACAATCGACGCAATAAACTAGCTTTATCCATAGGGTCATTAGGCAGAAGACTATCTTGTGCCAAACGCTGCCAAATAAACTGGTCTATACCATTATTCGCCCAAGTGCTATCCGCTATAAATGGTGGTTGAATTGCCGTATCAGGTGGGCTATAAGCCCAATGTTGTTCCCATTTAGCCCCTTGGTTAATCCAAGTTTCGATTAATTGAATTTCATCTTCAGATAAGGCTGATTTGTCCAAGGGCATTCGCAATTCCGGGTCTGTATGGCGCAATCTTTTTACTAGTTCACTTTTGGCTGCATTACCTCTAATAATAGCTGCTTTTCCTGCATCTGTTGCAGCAAAAGCCTCTGTTTCAAATAATAAACTAAATCCGCCTGATTGTTTGATTCCTCCGTGACAAGGCAAACATTTTTGATTGAAGATGGGTCGAATATCATGATTATAACTTACAGGCGTTTCAGTCTGTAGTTGGCAAGTCCATAAAAAAAGAATAAATATCCAAAATAAACATCTATTCATCTGTAAATATTAATTTTAGAAAGGCAATTTAGAGTATTGATTGAATAAAGTAAGAGTATGTCTAAAATTTCAATCTGCTAATAATCAGTAAAATATCACATTTGTTGAAAAATGATTGAGTGATTGTATGAGTGCGTGATTGTGTTCTGACGCAAAAACAATCACGCAATCATACAATCATTACAATTTTAGCGAAAAACAAGTAAATATTTCCTGTTTTTCAAATTAAACAAATAAGATTTTTAGACTTACTCTAAGATACTCTTCAAATCATAAGGTAACTTTCCTTTACGCGTGATTTAAGCGCTAATCAAAAAGATTTTTTATCAGAGTAGCTAAATTAAGTTTTAAAAATTAAATATCTTAATTAAGCAGTTGTTTTGTACTTTTAAAGTGTAATTAAGTCAATAGTATTCTACTGGACAATGTAAAATGGTAATATGTATTTTATTGAAAATTAGAATTATACCTTTAGCACTTAGGCTCAACGTCTAGGAACACGTTTAATTTGGTGGCGGTTGCCGTTTGTTTACGCGGAGCGATTTAAACAAACTAGA
>CALJVJ010000355.1 GCA_937974625.1 uncultured Saprospiraceae bacterium | reverse complement strand
GAGTTCCCACGGATTATAATGGGGGATGAATATGTAGATATGACCATTGAGAATATCAAAAAGGGAGACCCGATGGCTGTTTATAAAGAAAGAGGGCAGTTTGGGATGTCTGTAGGGATTACTATTAATAACATCTTTGTGGCGTTGTTGACTTTTGCGATGGGTGTTTTTGCTGCAATTGGTGCGATAGGCATATTAATAAGGAATGGGGTGATGGTTGGTGCTTTTCAATATTTCTTCTATACGCAAGGTGTTTTTACAGAATCTTTTCTCACTATTTGGATGCATGGGACTTTAGAAATTTCTGCTATCATTATTGCAGGCGCTGCAGGTATTACGATGGGTAAAGGGTGGGTTTTCCCCGGCACCTTATCAAGATTGAAGTCTTTTCAGATTAGTGCTAGGCGAGGATTGAAAATAATGATGGGCTTGGTGCCTATTTTTATTACGGCGGGATTTATTGAAGGCTATATTACGCGTCATACTGAATTGCCAGATTTACTGCGCGCTTCCTTTATATTCATATGTCTGGTCTTTGTGCTTTGGTATTTTGTATGGTATCCTTATTATAAGGCTAAACATGGCTTTAATATCTCCGAAACACGGTATCAATTACAACCTGATGTCTTGCAAGCTATTGATTTTGGAACGATTAAAAAAACAGGTGGGTTGTTTGCAGATACGTTTATTTTTTATCGAAATCATTTTTGGACGATTCTCTTGTCAGCTATTTTTGCTAGCTTATTTTATGGACTTACCATCCTTTCCTTACATGAAGCGGATAATTTCTCAGATCTCTTCTACTTTGATAGTATTTTTCAACATATGGGGCAATACTTCACCCATGAAAAAATACTTTTATTACCTGTCATTGCTATTCTAACTTTTACGGGCTGCTCTATTTATTTTAATCAACTAATACTGCGTCAAGCTAATCATTTCTCTGAACCTAATAATCGTTTTGAAGGGTGGCTACTATTTCTAAAAACAATGCTTCCTGTTACACTAATGTATCTTTTAATTAGAATTGGAGATAAATATACCGCCTTGTTTGTCCTACTTTTGTTTCCAGTCATTTTGCTTTGGATGTTTATCATGCAGAAAGAAAAGGTCTGGTATGTCCAAGGGCTAGTGAAATGCTTTGACTTAATGGGTGCTGCTTATTTTAAACTAATTTCTTTGTCCTTTACTATTTTGGTCATCAGCGGTTTATTTTATTCTTTATTGGATACTTCGCTTAGTTGGTTCTTTGTAGATATCGTTAGTTGGAATTTACCATTTAAAGGCATGGCTGGTAAAAATGTCTTGCATGGTTTTATGCTTTTTGCGACATTGTTTGCTTTGTTTTTGCTGTATCCACTTTGGTTATTTGGGGTTGATTTATATGCTTTTTCTCAAACGGAAGTTAAGACGGCAGCTAGTTTGAAAAAGCGGATTGCTGCTATTGGTCGGAAGAAGGAGATTCGAGGTATGGCAGTGGAGTAATTAATTGTAACTGGCTCTTAAAATCAAGCTTCCTTTATTTCCAGCGTCCCATCAATATGCTTCGCAAATCGACCTTTTTTCTTATCATGTACAGGTGCTAGCGTTCCCCAAGGCCACCCGCCAAATTCAGTTCGTTGGTAATCTTTAAAGGCTTCCATAATTTCTTCTTGGGAATTCATTACAAATGGGCCGTGTTGTACGACTGGTTCATTGATAGGTTTGCCTTGCAATACAAACAGGCGGCTTTCAACGGGGCCATTTTTCAGTACGGTCTTAATGCTTGGATTTAAATCTGCGGAATGGTCAGGATGAATTTCTACATCCCCAATTTTCACACTTTCTCCTTTATAAAAATATAAAGAACGAGTAACGCCTTGAGAAGCTTTAGGAAAAGTCCATGTTGCATGGGGTGCCATTTTAATGGTATAGATAGCGACCTCATTTTCTGGCTTGGCAGCCCATGAGTTTGGGGTCGGTGCAGGCGCCTGCTTCTCTCCTATTTTTCCTGCTATTAATTCTATATAAGTGGTTCGTCCTTTTTCATCTTCCACCTTTATTTTTGGAATTGTTTCTCCCCATAACATTTTAAAATGTGGGTCAACCATTTTATCTACTTTGGGCAAATTCAACCATAACTGGAATAGCTCAAAGGGATTGGCTTTTTCTTTATTTAATAGTGGAAACATCTCCGAATGCTGCAATCCTTTTCCCGACGTTAGCCATTGCACATCACCATGTCCAAATCTAGCCGTCGCCCCTAGTGAATCCGAATGGTCTACTATCCCTTCTCTTACAATCGTCACCGTTTCAAATCCTCTGTGCGGATGCGCTGGAAACCCTGGAACTTTACGTCCATGATACATTCTCCATCCATCTTTTATTACAAAATCTTGCCCTAGGTTTCGACCTGCCAAAGAAGTAGCTGGTCCTAGTTCGTCATTTCCTTGAGGATAGGCATCTTTATGATACACACAGAATAAAAATGGGTCTTGCGTTTTCCAAGGAAACCCTAATGGATGAATCTGGAGTATTGGAGAATTTATCATAATCATACTTTTCCAATACCAACAGTTCTTAGCTAGAAAAAGTTTGCCTATTTAAGAGAAGAAAACTACAATAGCCGTGGAAATTAAGGTAAGAAATAATCCAGATAAGAAAATATTAAAAGCCAATCGAATTCTATCCATTTTATAGCCCAATCGTCTACCTATATAATAAAGGTCTTGGGTTAAATGGTCTTTTACCATTTGAGAATTAGACATAGTTTCTTCCATATACTCAAAAAATTCATCCGCATCCATTTTGTAAAAATTTCCAAAAAAGAAGGGGCTAAATTGAGCATCAGGGTCATTTGATGGACTTGCTCGATACTCCTCTAAATTGGAGGGTTTTAATACGATGGCAGAAATGTATATGGTCGTAAAACACGTCACAGATAGAATAATTAAAGGAATATATAAATAGCCTTGAAAAATCGCCTCTAAATTTGATAAAATCATTGGTAACAAAAAAGTTATCATGATGGCATTCAAACTCAATAAAACGTTTGCCTTGTTGTCCGCTAATTGGGTCAAGTCAATATTATTCCTTTGGGTTGTTCTAATGACGTTTATTGTTTGCTTGGTCAGCTTTTTCATTATACTTTACCTATTGTCGGTTATATTTTTACAAGAAAAGTGGTTACTTAGTGTTAAATTAACACTATCAAAATTTTCACAAAGTTAGTTATTAAAATTCAATCTTTC
This sequence comes from uncultured Saprospiraceae bacterium, assembly GCA_937974625.1. Taxonomy (GTDB): domain Bacteria; phylum Bacteroidota; class Bacteroidia; order Chitinophagales; family Saprospiraceae; genus JAFMDF01. The sequence goes on along the minus strand of CALJVJ010000355.1, from coordinate 9,899 downwards.
CCGAAATTTAATGCAAGTGTTTTAACTTATTTTAAAAGTATATTATTTAACCTTAGCTTCTGCTAGTCTTATTAAAGAAAACCATACTTCATCTCCTGGCTTTAGTTGAGCCAATTTGTCCATATCTGCTGTAATTACATTTGCTATTCTGTAATAACCTCCAACCGTTTGGGCATCTGCCATTAAAATAACTGGTTGTCCTGAACTAGTGATTTGTATCGTTCCCGGAACAATCCCCGAAGAAATGACTTCTCGCTTTGGTTTAAAATCTATTAAATTACCGTCAAGTCTATACCCCATTCGATTAGACTCATTCGTTATTTTATATCCTCTGCTGAAAAAATAGGCTATCGTGTAGGCGGAAAATTCTTCAAATTCCGGGCCAGGTAAAAGTCGGATTCTTTGGCTATTCTTAAATATAGGCCGCGCTGGTTTTGGTGTACTTTTTTCAGCTATTGTTGTCGTCGTTTCAATAGTCAACTGCTGCCCTTTTTCAATCATACTTTTCGGTGTTGCTTCTTTTCCTGAATAAGGTAAGGCGCTGTAACTGCCTAACCATTTTGGTACTTGCCAATTTCCTCGTACTGCTACATACGCTCGACAACCGTTTTTGATGGCTCCGAATGAAAGCATAGCTCCACTTTTGATGTCAATGGTTGTATATAATGGGATGGCTTCTTTATTTATTTGGGGAGATAGGTCTGCTCCTGTGATGGCTATTTGACAAGTTCCTTCTATCTGTATGGTTGGCCCTAATAGCGTTATTTCTAAAACGGGTGTATCTGGTGAATTTCCCACTAATTCATTGGCTAAAGCAGCAGACTTTTTATCCATTGCTCCACTGACTGGGACTCCATAGGATTGGTAGCCTACCCTTCCTTGGTCTTGGATAAGGGTTTGGAGGCCTGCTTTGAGGAAATGAAATGTGGTTCTTTTTGACATTTACCGATGTTTAGTACCTAACGGCACTTGATGCTAGAGATACTTATCTCGATTTTTCTATTCTTTAAACAGAGCGCTTAGCAAATTTATGATAAAAAATATTTGTCCTAAAAGAAATAGTAGTAATATCCCCCAATAAGCTATAAATATACTCATCATATCCACTTGAATATAATTACTGAAATAGCGCTCCTTTGGAAATCCATTCCAGATAAATAAACTTATTATTGGAATTATGGTGACTAAGCTATGAAAAATGGTCATCCAGCGAATCAATCCTTTATCCTTAAATATCCAGTATAAAAAGCCCATGCCTCCTAAAATAATTGTGAAGAACAGTGCCCAATGATAATAGGCTATGACAAAATAGGTATCATGAATTTGTAGGTCTATGGCTTCCGCTGGTACTACTAATACAGCTATCCAAAGTAAAATAATACTGCCCCAGAATAGCTGATAAGGCTGATTGAAATTTAATCCTTTCATAGGCTTGCCTCGTTTGCTGTTTTCAGATATTCTTCGGCGCTAATAGAATAAAAACTGACCTCGTCTCCTGCTTGAAATAAAAAAGGATTTTCTTTTTGTGGGTTGAAAATTTTTAATGGAGTTCGCCCTAATATTTGCCAACCACCAGGAGAGACAGTTGGATAAATACCTGTCTGGAATCCTGCTATCCCTACCGAACTAGCTGGCACTCGCAACCGTGGGGTCACTTTTCTATTGCATTCTAATTCGGGAACTATTTTTCCCATAAATACAAACCCTGGTAAAAATCCGAGTAAGTATACTTTATAGGTTTGATTGGTATGTAATGCTATAATTTTCTCTTTCGTTATGCCCTTTTCATTGCTTAATGCTTCTAAATCCAAAGCATAAGGCGCTTCGTAACAAACGGGAATGCGAATTTGTCGAGCTATTTGATTGGTTGTTGTCTGGTCCTTTTTTTCTAAACTATTGCTGCTTATCTGTTTAATGACTTCGACTAAGATGTCATAGTCAATTATTGCTGGATTGTATCCTACCGTGAGTGAACAATAGGCAGGAATTAGAAAGGTGACTCCATCAATATTGGCTTGCTTAATAGCATTTTGCAATGCGACTACTGCTGCATTAATTGCTGTGTCAATTTGCTGTTCAAAATTTATAAGAATAGCTTGGTCGCCGTATATTTTAATGGATTGTATCAAACCTTTCTATTAGATAATTCTTTGTTAATGATGCTCATTTCCATCCATACCGAAATTGCTCCACCAATCGTACAAAGTGGCATCACAAAGTCAAATAGCTCATATTCCTGCCCTTTTATTATAGCGTAGATAGGGAAAGATAATAAAGCAACCGTTAGGACTATTAAGGCCCAAAGCAATATTTTATGCCCTTTTTTTTGATTGATTAGGCTTTCGGTTGCTATCTTTTTAACGGATTCTTTGGTCATGGTTTATTTTTAGAAAAGTTATTTTTTGAAAAAATCAGCTAAAGACTCAATTATTTCTTCTTTTGAGTTCTTCCTTAATGGCTTTTATCTCTTTCAAAAATAATGGTATAAAAAACAAAAATGACATCGCACCTAATGAGGAAGCAAAGTTTAACTCTCCTACATATATATACGATGAAATTTCAATACCAATAAAAACTATAATCATACCTACAATTGCTCCTAGAAGTCCATATTGCAATTGTGATTTCTTTTGGAGTTCCTCAATTGATAATCCTTTTAGTTTATTATCTTTCAAATCTGGCTCTTCTGCTTCTCTAATTTTGAGTTCGCCTTGTACCCTCTTTAATAGCTTATAGGTCATTGGGAAAAGTATCAAACCAAAACTTCCTGATATAATTAACAATAAGCCATTTAAGCCTTTTAGGTATAGAAAAAGTCCTACCCCAATCGTAATAATCGTCAAACCAGTTATTACTCCTAATGCTACAGCATATATTCCTTCTTTATTTTTGAGCTGTTTATAGGTTTGTTTTTTAATGTTTTCTTTTTTCATTGGTTTGGTTTGTTATGAGAGGTGGCTCGAGCAGGAATGCTCAAGCTTCGGTTTTATTTTCTATCTGCTAGTTCTGCTTTAATCGTTTTTATTTCTCGCCATAAGAAGGGCAAACTGGCTAAACAGCAAAGTGGAATTATAAACTCCATGTAATTAATTTCTCCAGTTCTACTTATCTGTTCCCCCAATAAAATTAGAATGGCGATACTAGCAATTAACATAATCCAACCAAAAACTTTATTACTAGCCAATTTTTTCCTTAATGCTTCCGTCTCCAGCTGTTTTAGTTCTTCTTTTTCCATGCTTAGGCTACGATTTAATACAATTGATTCTTTTCGTCTTCTTTTAGGTAATGGTCTAAGGTGGCTACAGGCACCTCTAACTTCGCATGGTCTTTTATGACTGTCCCCAAACTTGGTACTTTCGCTCTAATGTCAGGCGCTATTTCTGTCCATAATTTTGACCGAATCATACATTTTGAACAATGCATAAATGCCTCTTCTACTTCTATTATTAAAGCAAATTGAGGTAGCTTATTTTTGAATGCTAGTTGTTCTCTAATCGCCAAATCTGTGATAATTTTAGCTTTACCATTTACTCGTAATGTCTCACTAATCCCCGGAATCATAAATAATAATCCAACCGCTGAATGATTCAATATATTGACAAAAGTATCTGCTCGTTTATTCCCTAATCGTTCTGGAATTGCCAAGGTTTTTTCATCTAAAACTTTGACAAATCCTGCAGGGTCACCCTTAGGAGATACATCTACTTGCCCATCGGCATTGGTGGATGCGATGGTCAAGAAAGGAGAATGAGCAATGAACTTTTTACAATGCTCATCGATGATTGAGATTACTTTGTTTTGTGCACCTTCGCTTGGAGTGCCCATCATCGCCCGTAGTTGAGCCTCTGAGGTGATGACTTCTTTAAATTGCTGGCTCATTATTAATCTTTTTGTGGTATGTTGAATGAAATATCAAATACTTTTAAATAATCTTCTATCGGGTCTAATCCAACTTCTTTTCTACGCTTATTGACATATTCTGGCTCAAATAAGTCCCATAATTTCCCATCCATCACTTGTGAACCATATATCTGAGGTTTGCCTTCATATAATAGGATTCTATCCTTGGTCAATGCAATCATGCTCTTATCAATATCTCCTTTTTCGGCACTTTGCTCCAGTATTGGCAAATATTTTTTCATGAAAAATTTATCACTATGTTGGATGACTAACCAAATTGCCATCATTTGTTCTTGGGATACTTCTGCTAATGTAGGCATCCCACATTTTTCAATAAGATTAACAATGATAGCTAAATTTTGCTCATCTTGATTGTTGTCTATATTTTGTCGTCCACCTGCTTGATCACTTTCATAGACTTTTTGTAGGATTTGCTGTTTATCCGTACAATCTATTTCGACCTTTGATACAGTAGGACCAATATCAATATTGATTACTTTATTTATTTCAGCTCTAAGTTTTTTGTCTTCAGGGGTCGCCTTTCTAAAAATTGCTTCTACCACTTTACCTTCTGCATTCGCATAAGGTACCGTCCAATACTCCTCTATATCCTTTATCTTAGCCAATGATGCTCTCGAAATAATTGCTCCTTTTTCATCTTTTAAAACTACATCTTCTGCTTTTCCAAGGTTTCCATTTTTCGCCCGTTCTATCATCTCTTCATCAGATAGTTTGGTCAAACCTTTAGGAACATAGGTTGTAGATTTTTGCTGACAAGCAGCCATTGATAAGAGTAAAGTAAAAAGAAGTAGATAACTCGTTTTCATGTCTGGAAAATATTTGATAAAAAAAAGCAAAATACTAAAATGCTTGCTTCTCAATCTTATTTTTCGACAAAATAGCATCAATTGCAGCTAAAATATCGGCTATCAGCGGATTATCTCCATGAATACAAATACTCTGTGCTTTTACCTGGACTGACGTATTTAAATTACTCGTTACTGATTCGTCTTTGACTAAGGATAGTACTTGTTCTGCTGCTATTTGAGCATGATGAATTACTGCCCCGTCAATTCTTCTAGACTGCAAACGACCACTCGCAGTATATCGTCTATCGGCAAACGCCTCTGCCACAAAACGAATCCCTGCTTTCTTCGCCACTGCCTGCATCTCTTTACTGCCTGCCAATCCTAGAAAGGCCAAATCTTCGTCTATTTCTTTTATCGCGTTTACAATGCATGCTGCTATTTTTTCATCATCTGCAGCAGAATTATATAAAGCTCCATGTGGCTTTACGTAAGCTAGTTTACCGCCTAAACTTTCTGTTATTCCTTTGACTGCGGCTATTTGATATTTGATGATGGCTTTTAATTCCTCAGGTGGAACGTTCATGTTCCGTCGTCCAAAACCTTGCAAATCAGGGTAGCTTGGATGTGCCCCAATTTGTAAGTTATGTTTTAAAGCATTTTTGATGGTGCGCTCTATTTGCAGCGGGTCGCCTCCGTGAAATCCACATGCTATATTGCAGGAAGTAATGTACGGCATGATTTGGTCATCATTTCCGATTTTATAATTGCCGTAACTTTCGCCCATGTCGCAATTGAGGTCTATTGTTAGTTTTGCCATAACTGAATTGATTAAGCTAGCAAAATAAGGAAATTTTATTGGAAGTAAAATTTAGGGGAGATTCTAAAAAAAGAAGGGAAGTCCAATTATGAACTTCCCAAATCAATTAATCTTTACCTTTTTGTTGAATATGACGGATTGTATTTAGGAGCACTCAGAAGGTATCCCCTATTTGGTAAACTCGGTTAGTCTATCTAAAAATGCTTTTTGCCTATCTATAAAAGGATTGTGTGAACTCTGGGCTATATAATAGACGTTTTTTGCACCTATTATACTGGAAACACCTTCAATTTGCTGAGTTGAAAAAAGACCATCGTCTTTACCGTAGATACCATAAATAGGAATTGATTTAGCTACTAATTTGCTAAGATTTTCTGTTAAATCAATACTGGTATACTGTTCCTTTTCCCAAAATCCTTGAGGTGCAGTATAAGACATCTGGTTCGCATATTTAAATAGTTCACTTTTGCTGTATTTCGCATATAAAGCACTAGCGGCTTCGGTCATCTTTTTGGGTGTGTAAAACCCATTTGCCATCGCATGCATGAAACAATATGAACTATATTCTAAAGAACGTGGGTCCATCTTTTTCAACATTGCTATATAGTTCAAATTCACTTTATCGGCTTTCTTTTGATAAATTACTTCACAAGTATCTATAATGGTTTGGAAAGTTTCTTGTAAGACTACTGGTGCCGAAACCAATACAATATGCGCTATTTTTTCAGGTGCTGCTTCCGCAAATAAAGTAGCGACTATCCCACCAAAACTATGTCCGATGAGCGTCGCTTTTTCTAAATCATATTTTTCATAAATAAGATTCAAATCGCTAATCGTTTCCTCAAAAGTAAAGGCTGCGGTTAATTTATCAGAACGCCCTTCTCCTCGGCGGTCATAGACAATGACAAAGAAGCCTTCGTCTGCCATCTTTTGAGCAGTCGTTGCTTCAAAGCTAGTGCTGTTATAGCCAGGACCACCGTGTAAGTAGATGATAGGCTGGTCATTTTGATTACCATAAGTTTTAAGATATAAGTCTTGGGCATAGGTGTGGCTGGCTACTAAAAGTAGCAATAAGCTTACTATATTTTTCATTATTTTATTAAATTATAAAGAAGTGAAGACGTTGGATAATAAAGTCCAATTGTAGTTTTTTATTCTCCTAAAAATCGGTCTATTCGAGTCAATATATCTTTGTATTGTTTATCAAATTTTCTAAGTCCTAATGGAAGGGATATTGCAGCTAATATCAACATAAAACCATTCATTAGTAGGGTATGTAATCCAATAGGATTACCAGAATCGCCACTCCAATCATAAGCCACCATATTTAAGCCTATCGTTAATATGAATAGGTAAATACCGTTGGCTATTAAGCTCATTTTTCTTCTTTTTGCTAATTTTTCTTTAACTGTACTAAGAAATACTTGAGAAGTTTGGTCCTGTTGATAATCCGCTAAAGGAATTTTATGTAATTGTGTCAAATACAACATGATGAATCCTCCAACCATTATCAATAAAGTACCAATAATCTGTAAAGTTGATAAATTACGGTCAAACCAAGTTACGGACATCCAATTATAAGCCCATAATAAAAACAAGGTCATGCCTATATAATAAGGAATCATCCATGGCAGCCACTTTTTATTTCGCGCTTCTTCTTTTTTCAATTGACTGAAAACATTCTCGACTTTATTCATTTCAATCATATCCCCTACCTCTTCTTTCAAGTCCCCGATTTTCTGCCAAATATTTTTTAATTCATCCATGTTTATTGCATTTTAAAGTCAGCGAAAGACAACTTATATTTTGGATTAAAAATCACTTCATACTTTTTTGTATGAGCAGCGTAAATACCGCCAGTCACAGCTCCTGTTGCCCCTAACATAATCCCATAAAAAGTACCTAACACCCCTCCTTTTCCAGCTAAACTTGCGACGCCAAATATTAATAAGTGTAAACCAAAAGTTAAACTTAGGATATAAATTCCGACTCCTAATGCCAAATAATGCACCCGTTTTTTTAAAGGTTTTCGTATCATTTTATCAAAATTTTCAGCCGTAGGATTCGCTTCATACCCTTGTAAATCAATTTGACTTTTCTGAATAAAATAAACCATCAAATAAGCACCTATACTAATCAGCGCAATGCCTGCCTGTGAAGCTATCGACATATATAATACCGCTAGAATAGTGATAAATGCCATCAATAGGAAAATGAAAGGTAATGCCCAAGGGGCCCACTTCTTTTGTACTGTTTCTTCTTGTTTTAATAATTGATAGGTTTCTTTTACGGCATCTTTAGCGATTAATTCACCTATTGATTTTTCCAAGGCATCTAATTTATGCCATATCATTTCTAACTTTTCCATGTTCTTTCATTTTTTTAGTTAATAATTTCTTGATGCGATTAATTTTTACACCAATGTAATTCGTAGTAATACCAGTCACCTCCGCGATTTCTTCATAGCTTAGATTTTCTAGATAGAGAATGATGATAATTCGTTCTTTTTCTGGTAATTCAGCAATCAACTGTTGCAATAATTTTAAATCCTGAACTGATTTATCAATTGTATTATCAGCACCTGCTTTAAGTTCGTGAATACTTGATAAACCTACCGTATCAATCTTCTTTTTTCGCTTATACATCAAACAAGTATTGACCGTCACTCGATAAATCCAAGTCGAAATATTTGCATCCTGTCTAAATTTTTCTAAGCCTTGCCAAAGATAAATACATACCTCTTGCACCAAATCTTTTGCTTCTTCTGGATTACCGGTAAATCCTAAACAAGTTTTAAAGATTTTGTCTTGATGCGTCTTGATGATATGTTTGATATTTTGACTCATTTATACTTTAGATGCAGAAACTTTTGATTTCTTACAGATTTTGGTACCGTTACCTATTTTTGGTGCCTACGTCACCTTTTTGTTTAAGTCTAGCTGATAATCACTTTTTATATCTTTAAATAAGGGTTGCTTGCAGCAAACTTTTACCTCTTAAAAGGGTTTGTATGAACAAGATATAAATCCTATTTTAAAATCAACAAAAAGAAATGAATAAGACCATATATATTACAGGAGGTTCTAAAGGTATTGGCTTAGGTATTGCTGAGGCTTGTTTGCGAGAAGGTTATAAGGTAGCAATTACTGCCCGAACTCAAAAAGCGATTGATATTGCAGTCGATGAATTGAAAAAAATTGGCAAAGGAGAAATCTTAGGCATTCAATCTAATGTGCGTAATTATGCGGATGAAGAATATGCTATACAGCAAGTTTTAGACAAGTGGGGGCGTTTGGATGTTTGTATTGCCAATGCAGGTGTTGGAAAGTTTGCCTCAATAGATGAAATGAGTACCGATGATTGGAATGCCGTAATTGATACCAATTTGACGGGTGTTTTTCATACCGTGAAAGCGGCGATTCCTTCGCTAAAAAAATCAAAAGGCTATATCATGACTATCGCTAGTTTGGCAGGAACCAACTTCTTTCAGCGGGGCGCAGCTTATAATGCGAGTAAGTTTGGTTTGGTTGGTTTTACACAAGCCGTGATGTTAGATGTGCGTCCTTACGAGATTAAGACAACAACCATCATGCCTGGTTCGGTTGCCACTTATTTTAATGGGCATACCCCATCAGAAGCCGATGCTTGGAAGATTCAACCTGAAGATATAGGGCAAATGGTGGTGGATTTATTACGTATGAATCCTCGGACTTTGCCGAGTAAGGTGGAGGTTCGGCCTACGGTGCCGCCGAGTGCTAGAAAGAAATAGTTATAACTAACAGTTTAAATATCAGATGTCTTTCTTTCTTGATTTTTAAACTGTTTTAGTATTTTTTAAAATTAACACTGCTTGTTCTGTCCAAGTCTTAGGTGTATGCATTCTAAACCGTGGACCTGCTTTATCTAAAATATGTTGTATATCTTCCAATTTTGCTTTACTTAATTGATTCAAATTAAATATGCCCTCCTCTTTTAAAAGTAAGGCTATTTTAGGGCCAATTCCTTCAATAATTGTTAAATCTTCTTCTTTTTGATAAAGTAATTCTGACTCACTTACTATTTCTTGCTGTCCAATTTCTATTGTAGTCTCATATGCTTTAAGTATCTGCTCCATTTCTTCGAGACCTATCTTCTCTTTAAACCATTTTTTTAAATAATCTTCTAACTTCGGTTCAATTTCTTTTGACAATTCAAGGTTAATCACTAATTCAACTGCCCCATCTTCTTTGGGTTCTATTCTTGCTTTTAGATATGGCTTATCTGTTTCGGGTTCATCTTGAATAATCCGAATTAGTCTATCATTATATTTTGTACTAAAAATAGGATTTCCATCAAAAAATTTCTTTCCATTCTTGAAATCAGTAATATAGTAA
>CALJVJ010000354.1 GCA_937974625.1 uncultured Saprospiraceae bacterium | reverse complement strand
ATTGCACCTTTGACGGCAACAACCTTAGCAAAAATGGCGAATGGATTTTGTGATAATATTTTAACTGCCTCCTACTTATCTGCAAAATGCCCTGTTTTTGTAGCACCTGCGATGGACTTGGATATGTGGAAACATCCTTCTACGCAAAATAATATTGAAACAATAAAAACCTATGGCAATCAGATAATTCCTGTAGGACATGGAGAATTGGCGAGTGGCTTAGTGGGCGCAGGGCGTATGGCTGAACCCGAAGATATTCTAAGCTATTTAACCGAAATTTTATCTACTAAAAAAGAATTATCAGGTAAAAAAGCCATTGTGACCGCAGGACCAACTTATGAACCAATTGACCCCGTTAGGTTTATTGGGAATCGGTCATCTGGCAAAATGGGCATAGCAATTGCCGAGGCTTTAGCTGCCAAAGGTGCAGAAGTAGAATTAATTTTAGGACCAACCCATTTAGGAACAACAGCAGCTGGAGTTAAAACGACTAGAGTACAAACGGCGCAAGATATGTATGAGGCAGCAACAAAGTCTTTTCCTAAGGCTTCCATTGCTGTTTTAGCAGCAGCTGTAGCGGATTATCGACCAGAGACCGTAGCTAATCAGAAGATTAAGAAGAAAGCAGGTGGACTGACCATCCCTTTAGCTAGAACACAGGATATCGCGGCCTCTTTAGGCAAAAAGAAGAAAAAGAATCAACTAATTGTAGGATTTGCTTTAGAAACCAATAATGAATTAGAGAATGCCAAAGGAAAATTAGTAAAGAAGAATTTTGATATGATTGTTCTAAATTCTTTACAGGACAAAGGAGCAGGCTTTCGGCATGATACCAATAAGGTGAAAATTATTTCTGCGACAGAGGTGAAGGACTTTCCTTTAAAGAGTAAGAAGGAGGTGGCAGAGGATATTGTGAAAGAGATTATTTTTTTTTGAAGCAAAAAAATAAATATTTTACAACAAAGAATTATTAAGCATGCGATACTCAATTAATAAAGCTAGATAGGATTGAATCACAGACTTAACGGATAAAACGGATACTTTACTTAATTTGCTTTAGGTCGTAAGTTAAAATAAAAAATATTATTTCAATAAACATCTCTCTAGGGTATCCTATTTCGTCAGTTGATAAGCCTGCATAAGTGCTTGGTCATGAAGCCCTTCCTCAATATTACTCAATAAAATCCAAGCGTCTCCTAAACTAGAAATATCCATATCCCCATCCACTGTTTTTCCTTTTCTTAAGCTATCCACATTTTCTAAATCCAATTTTTCAAAACTAGGTTTGATAAAAAATGAAAAATTACGATAGTGGACAGCAAAGATTTCGCCACTAATATTATTCACCAAAACGTTCAAATTTCCAATTGAATACTTTGTTTTATTAGGTAGTTTTTTCCCTAGTTTAGTCAGTAAATGAACGCCTCCTTCATTAAGTCCATTTCGTTGAAATCTAGTGACGCTTATTTTTTCTTTCTTTAACTTTAGAAAAGAAAAGATTGGCTCATTGGCTTTATTAGCGATGATTTTATTCGTTAATTCATCTTTGCCGCCTGATGAAGAGGTGCCTCCTTTCTTATTAAATTTTTCCATGGTAAACTTCAAACCAATGGTACCAAAAGACTTAGTCGTTTCTACTGCTGTTTTTATAATAGTTGGTAAGGTCTTTCTTTCTTCCTTATTCCATTTTCCCAAGACAAAATCAGCTTGTTGACCTTTGTGGTACTCATTGCCAATCCCAAGACGTAGGCGAGCATAATTTTGATTGCCCAGAGCTCGGTTAATATCTTTCAACCCATTATGTCCACCATCGCTCCCTTTTCCTTTGATTCGTTGTTTACCAAAAGGCAAATTTAAATCGTCTAAAATAATCAACACATTGGCTTGTTCCACTTGATGTTTGGTCATCCAATAGCGAACAGCCTTTCCACTGAGATTCATGAAAGTCGAAGGTTTAAGCAAGACAAAAGTTCTGCCTTTATGCTTAAACTCAGCCATATCTCCCAGAGTCACATGCTTATAAGTCAAGTTAAATTCTTCGGCTAAATAATCTACCACATCAAAGCCAATATTATGACGAGTATCATCATAATCATAGCCCATATTTCCTAGTCCGACAATCAAATACTTCATTGGGTCCGGTTCTGCTTCTTTAAAAAATTGAGAAATTATACTTTTAAACCAGTTTAGCAAGGTAAATAGTTTCGTTTGCTGTAAATTGCTTTTTTAAGACGTGAATCCGCTGCAAAAGTAATTGATTTTGTTATTTAATGTAATCGCTAAATTTAATTAAGTGATTGAAAATTTAAAAAATGAACAGAAGAAATTTTTCAAAAATACTTCCAAGTGCTTTATTAGGAAGTACCTATTTAGCAAACCAAGGCCTCTTTAAAAGAAAGAAAAAGACCATTAAACCCAATCGCTTAAAAAAAGGCGATACCATTGGTTTAATTACGCCAGGCAGCTACATTGGTGATGATGGTTTAGAAAAAGCAATCAATAATTTAGAAGGACTTGGTTTTCAGGTGAAGTTAGCAAAAAATATTCGGGCAGAAAGAGGTTTTACAGCAGGTAAAGATGCAGAAAGGTTGGCCGATTTACACAGTATGTTTGGCGATAAGCAGGTAGCGGGTATTTGGTGTGCTAGAGGCGGTTATGGTTGTGGCAGGTTATTGCCAAATATTAATTATAAGCTTATCAAAAGAAACCCAAAAGTTCTGATTGGATTTAGTGATATTACGGCTTTGTTACAGGCAGTTCATAAAGAAACAGGATTGATAGGTTTTCACGGCCCAGTTGGTTCTTCTGATTTTACGGATTATACCAGAGAATATTTGACAAAAGTATTAATGGAGCCACAAGACAATTTGACGATTAGGTTATCCAAAGAAAATGAAGGATTCGCCAAAACAGATAAAGTTTACCAAACAGCAACGATTCGAGGAGGAAAAGCGGCGGGCAAATTAGTTGGTGGAAATTTATCTTTATTGGCTCCACTAGCAGGGACAAAATACCAACCGAACATTAAAGGCAAACTACTATTCATAGAAGAGATAGGAGAAGCACCGTATCGGATTGACCGAATGTTAACACAGTTGCGACAAAGTTACCCATTGAAGGATGCAGCAGGAATAATTTTGGGTGTATTTAAAGGTTGTGAAATGAAAGAAGGGAGTCGGTCGCTTAGTTTGATGGAAACGTTGACAGATAGATTGGTCGATTTAAATATTCCTGTTTTTTATGGCGCGGCGATTGGGCATATTGCGAATAATTTGACGTTACCGATTGGGGGGGAAGCTAGATTGAATGCCGATAATGGAGAGATAACGCTATTAGAGAAAGGAGTAGTTTAGCATTAACCGTAGCTTGAACATTCTTGTTCGATTAAATCTAATTATGCATGCTCGAGCAGGAATGCGCAAGCTACGGTATATATTATTTTACGGTCGTTGTTCTTTCCCAATAGAAATCATATTGGTGAATAACCGATAAGCGCCAGGCACACCCGCAGGCAATTCTCTAAACCAAGAATAACCAGAATAGATATAATAGCCTTTACCATGTTGAGCAACTAAAAGCCCCCCATCTTTCGGGTCTTCACCAGGGTCATTAGCAGACAAAATAGCCGTGAATTTTTCTTTATCCCAATCATCTGCAAAATATAAGCCTCTTTCTTGCACCCAACCATCAAAATCTTTAGCCGTTATTTTATTAGGATAATTTAAGATAGCGTGGTCAGGAACTAGCATTCTTACTTCTGCTTCTTCAACGGTTACTCTATCTCTAGATAAGTTCATTTTATAAGGAGCGATTTTTTCTTTCTCCATTTTTAATCGCCAAGTCGTATTATATTGAACAATCATCGTCCCTCCCTTTTCGACATAATCGAATAATTTAGGCTGGTAAAATTTTAATCTTTCGACGGTATTATAAGCACGAACACCTAAGATGATAGCATCGTATTTGTCTAATTTTCCAGCGATGATTTCTGCATCTTTTAATTGGGTGACATTATAGCCAATTTGTTCCAAACTAGTTGGGATTTCATCACCTGCGCCCATGATATATCCGATATTTTGACCTCTTTTTTTGATGTCTAATCGAACTACCTTTGATTCTTCAGGTTGGAAAATAGTTTGCGTAGGAATGTGGTCATATTCGATGAAAGTTGCTCCTTTCGTATAAGTTGAGCCATCTGCTAATTCTACGATAGGTGAAATTAAACCTTCGTCCTGATTGGTTGGTGGGAATAATTGGAAAGAAACCAATTGTTCTTCTCCTTTAAGTCCTAAATTCACCTCAATAAATTCAGGTTCAATTTTCCAGCCATTAGGTCTAGCCAAGGTGACTTTTCCCGAAACTTTCTCCTGACCAGATTTTACGAGCACACTTACCGTTTTAGCGGCATCATTCGCAAAGACATATACTTTTTCTTGAATATTGGCAAAAACAGGTGGTGTAATTTCAAACGGTCGGTAAATCTCTGCTTTCACAGGGTCTGCTTTTTTATGAACCACTTCTTTGATAATAGAAATCGGTTCATTTTCTACTAAAAAATCAAATTTCACTTTTATTGGTCGAGGCGTTTCAGGCAATCCTCTCAATGTCTGTTGTTCCACGGTATACATACCCAAATCTGATTTTTTATTCAACCAATAAGGATTAGTAGTAGCTATTTTTTTAGGAAGCACAAAAGCATCTTTAATTTTTAAAGTAGCGTTATTCGCCAAAACTTTATTAATCATCGAATCTCCATTGGTTGGATGAATCGCATAAGATTTTAAAGTAGCGTTTACATTAGAACGGTTAACTACTTCAATATCTAATTTTACAGATTGACCAGCAGTAGCTGAATAATCATTTGCTAATACTTCCACAAAAAGCCCCATACACGCCTCTATAACTGATTCAATTTCTGCTTGTTTGATGTTTTTCCAATAGCCATCAGGCAATGCTTTAATTAATTTATAGGCTTTAACTAATTGCGGAACACTAGCTCCCGGATTAGCATAATCAAAATCAGTTTCCACTCCCGCTAAAATTTTTCCAATCGGTGCACCTCCCTTTACTCGATTCCAAGTGATGTCGATACCATCAAAAATATCTTGTTGGTTTTTAGGCATATCACCTTTTAATAATTGTAGATATTCTATGGACTCCCCTCTTGTACCTGCTCTTCCCATGCCTTGGCATTGGTGTTGACTTCTACTTTCTGCGGCAATTTCAGAGTTAGATTTTCCTTTGATTGGATAATAGACACCTACATCAACATTGACCATATTCGATTTATCTGCTTTTGCAAATTTTTCTCTACTTCCATAAAACCACCAAGAGGTATTAAAAAATAAACGTTTTGGTTGCCAAGTGTCTACCTGATTTAATTGTTCAGGATAGCTATTTTTTTTACCTGCTAAATCAAATGCTTCGTAGCCAATAATTGCAGAAGCCGTATGATGTCCATGCGTTTTTCCTGCAGACTTATGGTCAAATCGATTGATGATGACATCAGGTTTCCATTTTCGAATGGCCCAAACGGCATCTGCTAAAACTTCTTTTTCATTCCAAATTTTCAGCGTCTCATCAGGATGTTTAGAAAAACCAAAATCATTTGCTCGACTAAATAATTGCTTCCCACCATCAATTCTACGAGCCGCCAATAATTCTTGCGTCCGAATGACGCCCAATAATTCACGAATCTCTGTACCAATTAAATTTTGTCCACCGTCTCCTCTCGTCAATGACAAATAAGCCGTATTAACTTTTAAGTCATTGGACATATAAGCAATCATGCTCGTATTCTCATCATCGGGATGCGCAGCGACGTATAAAACAGACCCAAGTACATTTAACTTCTGAATACCTTCGTGAATGTCTCCCGAAGTCCATCTTTTGGGTGCTTGCGCAAAAAGGCTAGAAGCAAGGAACGCAATAAAGAAAGTGAATGCCGTAATTTTTCTAAACATGGAAATAAATTTAAGAAACGCTAAAATCAACTAATTATGAAGAGTTGGTATGTATTAATATAACTCCATTGAAAAACGGAAAGTTACAAAAGTAATTCAATCAGACAGATTTCTATTCTAATTCTCCTAAAAACAGAAAGAACCACCCAATATAGGACAGTTCTTTTAATGAAATAGTTCGTAAGAGAATCTTAATTTTTTCAGGAAAACTGGTTTTAATACTACCGAGCCTTCAAATTAGCTCTGATGTATTAAGTTTGACCGATGTGGATTTTTGAAGTTTTTTGCATAGGAACGATATAATTTCTATGCTTAATTATTTTCCTTATTCACCGCCACAGCAATTTTAGAATCCGCCGTGCCATAATAAAGAAACCATTTATTCTTGAAATAGACTAAGCCTTCTACAAAACAAACTTCATTGACTTCTCCAATTTTTTCATAAGCCTTGTCGGGATGTATAAAATAGCTATTGGTCCTATCAATTAATTTATGAGGTGCATTTTTATCAAATAAAGCTTGCCCAGCAGCGTAGGTGAATTTTGATAAATTCGGGTCATTAAAATTTGCTGCATTGCTACTATTATAGATGAGTAAAATTCCTTCCTCTTTATATAAAGCATAGGGTCCAGGTTCAACTAACCGACTATCAAAGTAGCCCATTCGTGGATGTAAAACGGAAATCATTTTTTGATTTTCTGCATTCTCACTGACTTCCCAATTAATCAAATCATTTGAACTTGCTAAAAATAGATTGGTATCACCAAAATACATCCAGTATTTCCCGTTTATCTTTTTGGCAATCTGCTTCCCTCCTTTTGATTCTACCACGATAGCTCCCGACTTAGACCAGTTATCTTTATATTTTTCACTTTTAAAAACCAATCCATGTTTGGTCCAAGAAGTTAAATCGGTAGAAGAAGCAATACTTAATCTAGCGGTTTTGCCATCATAAGCCGTATAAGTCATGATGTATTTATTATCAGCACTTTCTACAATCCTCGGGTCTTCTACCCCATCAAAGTAACAGTTGGGGCAGTCTTCTTCTAGGAAAGTATTATTCGAGTCTTTTTTATAATTCCACTCATAGACTTTCATAAAATCGTTATCAGGATAAAAAACAGGAGCTGGAGATTTCTTAAAGTGAAGACCGTCTGAACTTATTGCCAATCCAATTCTGGAAGTACCAGTTAAATCTTGTGCTCTGTAAAACAAATAAATTTTGTCTCCTTTTACTACGGCAGATGGATTTAGCACATTTCTTTCTTCCCATTGCATCTGTGTTTTAGATATTGGGCACTCAAAATTTAAATCCGACGTGGGATTTAAAATAGGATTAAGACTATCTACTTTTTCAAAAGCGCCAAATTCCCATTTTTTGGTTGAAGTTGTTGATTGGTTATTCTCCAATGCGTTTTGTTCGCAGCCAAAAAATAAAAATAAAACCCCTGCAAATATTATCTTTTTCATTTAATGATTTATTTAGAGGCGATTATTTATATAATATGGTAAATTACGATAAAAGGAGGAGAAGGTATTTTTATTCCTTGTAGTTGCTATGAAAAGGCTTTCCTAATTCTAATAACTATATATTCCTATATGAATAGGAAATGGAAATTTCTTCAATTTTATTCTAAATAATTATAAGTTCTAATTAATATATGTCATTCTGGGTAGATGGTGAGAGATTTTGGCATGTAGCTATGTAATGTGCACGGGGCTTTAGTTTCTGTATTTAGCCGTTTCAAAAAAAACGTTTTAGTTGTTTTTAGGAGGGCTCTTTCCTTTCAAATTTAAGGTGAAATTTACTTTACTTTCATTAGTGTCGCTAAAATCTATAAATCTCCAATTAGCATGCGTACTAAAATGCTTGAAGAAATTCCAATAAGTTTTATACTCTTTGGCTGAAATAAAAGGTAACTCTTTGTCTAAGAGAAATCTTGGTACAATAAAAACAAATATTAATGAACCAAATCCCAGTTCTGCAACACAAAAAGGAATAGTTTTATCTTGATTTTTTCTTAAAAAAAGTCCAATTTTTGGTTGAGAATCATAGAAATAAGAATCATTTAAAATAGCAATTTTTGGGAGTTTTATTGCATCAAAATCTCTATCTATCCATGATATTGTATTTCTGAAATGAGGTAGGAACCTAGATTCTATTGAACTAATTGCAAATTTACATAAAGCTCTATATATATTCTGTTTAACAATTTTGTCATAAGTTTCTAAGAAAAAGATGTTATCATCTAAGCTTTTAGAAACTAATTTATCTTGATTATATTCTAGATGTATTTTATTGTCTTTAACAAATAATTCAAAATCTTTACCTTTTAACTTAGGTACACCATTTTTACCTTTTAATTTATTTAGAACCCTAAACAGTGAAAAATAATTCGAAAATTCTCGTTCTATTGTTAACCCATATTTTTCATTACAGGAATCACATTCATCGTAATTTATTATTGTTTTATTTCCAAGGGATTCAGGAATAGCATGTGCTATTTTTTTAAAACTGACTTGAGGCTTAGATTTAAAGCAGAATCTACATTTTCTTTTAGATTTATCTTTTTCACCTATAGGAATTTTTATTTTTCCATCTTGTGCTTTGTAAGTATATGCATTATTAAAAGCAAATTTTTGAGAGTTCCAATTTCTTTGAAATTTCAAGAAATTTAATCCTTTTTTTTTGCAATACAAATAATTCAATAATAATTGAACTTCTTGTTCAGATGAATTCTTTTCTAAAAATACTACTAAGAATTCATTATCATTCAACAATTTAAAATAAGAAGGCAATTGTTGAATTTTAGGTAATGCAGATTTATATTTATTGACAATTCTTTCTAAATTTCTTTGTAGAATATTTGAGTTTCTTCTAATTACAAAATTATTCTTTGAAACAATATTAAACGTTAAGACTGTTAATAATTCATTTATAACTTCTTCATGAAGTTTAGTATCTTCTATTACAAATTCAATTGATTTTGTAATAGATAAGAGAATAACATTAAATTGATATCCGGACATTTAGCTTCTCTATTACAAGGATTAGTTTTTAGCAACTAACCTAAATTTTTTAAAAAATATAAGTTAAATATCAGAGTCCTTGAATCAATACCGCCATCCCTCCAAATCCACACCCTCAGGCGCACGCTTCCCAATCTCCTTAGCCCATTTAGAAATAAACATAGAATGATACCGCAATCTAGAAATGGCATTCGGTTGCGTTTGGTCACCATTCCAACAATGTTCGGCTAATTCGCCATAATCTACTTCGCCATCATAATAAGGT
>CALJVJ010000353.1 GCA_937974625.1 uncultured Saprospiraceae bacterium | reverse complement strand
AATGGATAAATCGTTTTTAAAAAAATTAGGACTTAAAAAATACAATGCTGGTACGTCTACTGGTTTAGAGTCCACGAAGTCTAACAAATACATCCAATCTTTTTCACCTGTTGATGGAGAATTTATTGGGAGCGTGAGCAAAACCACTCGAGCAGAATATGACCAAGTCATTACAACCGCTCAAGCAGCCTTCAAAACATGGAGAACCATGCCTGCACCTAAGCGTGGAGAAATCGTCCGACAATATGGCGAAGCTCTACGTGCCAACAAAGAAGCCTTGGGACAATTGGTTTCTTATGAAATGGGCAAAAGCTTGCAGGAAGGCTGGGGAGAAGTTCAAGAAATGATTGACATCTGTGATTTTGCGGTTGGTTTATCTCGCCAATTATATGGTTTGTCCATGCACTCAGAACGACCAAATCATCGGATGTTCGAACAATGGCATGCCTTGGGGATTGTAGGGATTATTTCTGCCTTTAATTTTCCAGTAGCCGTTTGGTCTTGGAATTCAATGATAGCCTTAGTTTGTGGAGATGTTTGTGTATGGAAGCCATCAGAAAAGGCGCCACTCTGTGCCGTAGCTTGCCAAAATATCTTCCATCAAGTATTGAAAGACAATGACGTACCAGAAGGCGTAAGTTGCATGATAAACGGAGATTATAAAGTCGGTGAGCTATTGACAAAAGATGTTCGGATACCGTTAATCTCTGCCACAGGAAGTACCCGAATGGGGAAAATCGTTGGCGCGACTGTCGCTGCTAGAATGGGTAAATCTTTATTAGAATTAGGTGGAAATAATGCGATAATCATTTCTCCAAAGGCAGATTTAGAAGCGGTCTTAATCGGAGCAGTATTTGGTGCAGTTGGAACTTGTGGACAACGTTGTACATCCACTAGAAGGCTAATCATTCACGAATCTATTTACGATAAAGTAAAGGATAAATTAGTCAAAGCTTACAAACAAATAAAGATTGGCAATCCTTTGGATGAAAACAATCATGTCGGTCCATTAATTGATACGGATGCAGTAGCAGCTTATTCAAAAGCGATTGAGGCGATTAAAGCGGAAGGTGGAAAAATGGTCGTAGAAGGTGGTGTTTTATCAGGAGGTATTTATGATAGTGGTTGCTATGTAAAGCCTGCTATTGCAGAAATTGCGAATGATGCGGATATTGTCAAAACAGAAACCTTTGCCCCTATTTTGTATTTACTAAAATATACCGAACTAGACCAAGCCATAGCTATTCAAAACGATGTGCCTCAAGGTTTATCTTCGGCGATTATGACCAACGATTTGCGAGAAGCAGAATTGTTCTTATCGGTGGCAGGTTCAGATTGTGGTATTGCTAATGTAAATATTGGTACTTCAGGTGCGGAAATTGGTGGTGCTTTCGGTGGAGAAAAAGAAACAGGTGGCGGTCGAGAAAGTGGGTCTGATGCGTGGAAAGCATATATGCGGAGACAGACGAATACCATCAATTACAGTACAACCGTTCCTTTAGCACAAGGAATTAAGTTTGATTTATAAAACGATGAACGATGAACTATAAACGAAGAATTCGTCAAGCAGTAAATAATTTAGTGTTTGACGAATTTATCGTTCATCGTTCATCGTTTCAATATCTTAAGCTGGCGTAAAGAACTCCACCAAAGCCTCCTTACTCATCTCCGACCGTAGCACATCTTTCACAATATTTCCATGGTCTAAAATAACGATTCGCGTACAAACTTCAGCAATGTGGTTCAAATCGTGGCTACTAATTAAGAAAGTTTTATTAGCGCTATGTTCCTCAATTAATCCTCTGACTCTCAATTGAGTAGAAGGGTCTAAGTTAGAGAAAGGCTCATCCCAAATCACTAATTCTGGGTTGCCAATTAGAGCAGAAATCAATCCTACCTTTTTCTGGTTTCCTTTAGATAAGTCTCGAATATATTTTTTCTTTCCTAAAATTTCTCCATTAAAAATAGTCTCAAACTGTTGGACAAATTCCATAGTTGTTGACGGAGTAAGATTATGTAGTTTACCTACAAATTCAAAATATTCCTCTGGTTTCAAAAAGCCGATTAAAAAACCTTCGTCTAAGAAAGCTGCAGTATACTTTTTCCACTCTTCAGTTTGACTGACATCATTTCCTTTAGAAGTGATACTCCCCGCAGAAACTTGAATTAAATCTAAAATAGAACTGAATAAAGTGGTTTTTCCTGCGCCATTATTTCCTACAATGCCAATAATCTCTCCTTTTTGAAAAGACAATTGAGGAATATTTAAAACTTCCGTTCGATTATATAATTTTCTTAGATTATTTATTTCTATCATCTTATTGGTTTAGGGCGAAGAGCATGGTACAAAGGGTTTATTTTTCGGATACCTTTCACTCTATGCAATCCGCTAATTTATTTATTATTACTTTCGAAAAGCTGAGGCAATTTTATGCCGATGACTTCTAAAATTTTTAACTACGCCGTTTAAAAGACTTTTATAAAAGATAAGCATCAAGATACTTGGCAACACAATCGCTAAAAGTCCGCCTATTTCTCCACCAATTGTTGAACCTGCTAAATAAAGTAAAAAAGGCAAGCCCATAATTGGGAACATAATGAGGTAATGAGCAATCCCAAAACCATCAAAACTCATTGCTCCTCCTTCATTAGGGTCTACTCTCAATGCCGTATAACTAGCTAAAAACAGATAAGCAAAAAGAGAAAAACCCAAATTATACAATAGCATTACCGCTGAGTATAAAAGAATTTTAGAATGAAGGAAAACATAGGGAATACTAATCGCAAAAAAGAGGATACAAGCCAAGGATAAAAAATAATATTTACCTTTAAAAATATCATGAATGGTATTCCCTCTAGACATTAATAAATCGAAGTGCAAACTATTCCATGATAATAAAATTTGTCCGTGGTTGATACCGACCATACCTGTTAAACATAATCCTACAGCCAATAAACCATAAGGGCTTTCCATGAAAACTTCTCCCATCATTACCAAATAGAAAGGAGATAGCAAAAATAAAGCACTAGTTATCAAATAGGCTCTTGCTCGCTTGGAGCGTAGGATTAATTTTAACTCTAAATTCATCAACTTCCCTGCATCTCCAAATCGGTCAAACCAATCAACGGAAAGGTTGGCTCCCATTAAATTTTGTTGACTTTGTGTCTTTTCTAAATAAAGTTCTTCTTTAAAGAATCGGTGAAGAAACAAATATAGACCTCCCGACAATACTAGCGGAATCACACTTAATATAGGGCTCGAAAATATTATTGACATCCCGTTTTTCACATAATCAAATAAGGGTAAATAGCCATTATAATCTAAAAAGAAAAGCAGCATGACGCCAACAATAATAATACCTGCCCAACTACTTCGAGCAGCCATATACTTATTTATTCCCAAGGAAAGATAATTATTAAATAAAACCATTCCAATGGTAAAAAGCGCAAAATTTAAAGCTGCTGCTGGATAAGTAGGGAGGATTTCTTTAAAAAAGAAAGGAACCAAAAAGAAAAGCGGTAGAAAATTGAAGAAACTCCCCAAAGACCGAAAAAGCACATAATGGCTCAAACTACTTTTCTTAAATGGTAGTGGCAAATAAGGTTTGACTGCTAATCCAGGAAACTTCTGAACGAAGTAACGCATCAATAGGTCCGTAACAAAATAATAACCTATAAAACCTCCTGTAACAATCAGTAAATCTTGTCCGGGCATTACGTCTTCTAATATCGGTCTCAAAGCAAGCGCCATCCCTATCATTAATAGGACAAAATAGAGGGCTAAAAAACCAATAAGAATCGTTTGGATGATGTTACGCGTTAGCGTCGGCGAACGACGAAATTCGAGCCACGCATGTTTTAAAAGTTGAGTTTTCATAGCCTCCAAGGTAGGAATTTGTAGAAGTATCTACAAAGAAAATAGATTAAAGTGAGAATTATATTGGCGAAGGGCTAAAAAATGGCAATGAAGCATCTAGATGGTTCAAAGCGCCTTCTTTCTCCAAATTAGCCTATCAAAATCACTTCGTGGGCAAAATCTTCCCGCTCGTGTATATAAATCCACCCGTTCACGTCATTTTTCAACTATATGCCTCGAAATTAGCTAATTTCATTTTTGAATAGGGTCACCTTTTTGATTTGCTGGGATTAAGTGGTGAAGAGGACTTTTACTAAACATTTTTTTAATTCTTTAAAAAATTAAACTAAATTCATCCATCCTAAAATGCTATGTACATGGCATTAGGAAGAAAATGAAAATAGCAAGACACCCAAATAATGGTTTTAGAGTATGTCTAAAAATTGTACGAACTGATTATCAGTAGTTTAGGGTTTTGGCAAAGTATCGAAATGGTTGCCTAGCGAGCTAGGTGACCATTTGGATAGGAAGCCAAGTTCCTAAAATACTGGTTATCAGGAAGTAGAAATTTAGACATACTCTTAACCTCCTAATGCTTTAATAAGCAACTCCAAAAAATCGATGGGGCAATCTTTACGGAATGCCCTCATCTTTTGCATTCTAATTTCAACTTTTACTATGCAAAAAACTAGTTTATTCATCCTATTACTGTTAGGCATTTCGGTCCAGTTAACTGCACAATCTGGCAATCATTTTTTTGACGCCAACTTTGTACATGAAATTCACCTAACTATCGCAGATACCAACTTTTGGAGAAATCTATCCGCTAAGTATGACGATGAAGTAAGCAATGGTGGAGATAGAATTGCCTATGAACTGGTCAATAGGATGGAGATTGATGGAGCTGTATTAGATTCAGTAGGACTTAGATTTCGTGGTTTAACCTCTTTTAAGCATGCTTCTGATTTTAAAAAACCATTTAAAGTTGATTTAAACGAATTTGTCAAAGGACAAAAATACGATGGCATTAAAAAATTTAATTTACATAATGGAGCTTGTGACCCCAGTATGCTAAGAGATTTTTTGGCTTATGATGTGCTGAGAAAAACGGGAATTAAAGCACCTCGGGTAGCGCACTGTCGATTATACATCAACAATCAGTATTGGGGACTTTACAGTATGATTGAGCAGATAGATAAAACGTTTTTAAAAAATAATTTCTCTGACGGCAATGGAGATTTATATAAAAATGTGGGTTTTTCAAAGTTATCCTGGAAAGGTAGACGATTTACCGAATACAGCGAAGATGTTCAGTTAAGAACCAATGAAAATACTTCTGAATGGGAAGATTATTTAGAGTTAGTAGATATAATCAATAACGCTACTGATGCGGATTTTCCAGCTGCCATTCAAAATGTATTGAATGTTGATAATTTTTTAAAAGTATTAGCGGTAGATATCAGCTTAAATAATTGGGATTCCCATGTACAAAATGACCGCAACTGGTATTTATATCATCATCCCAGTACAGGCTTATTTGAATGGATTCCTTGGGATTATAATTTATCAATGGGGGGCGATTTTGCCTTTACGGCTAATCCTTATCGACCAGTTGATTTGGACTGTTTTATATTAGCTGCTTTTGATTATACTACTGATGGAACAAGCATTAATTTTCATGATAAAAGTAGTCAATCTGTAGAAGAGTGGTTTTGGGATTTCGGAAATGGAACGACCAGCACCCAACAAAATCCGTCCATAGATTTTGGAGAAATTAATACAGCTACTGTTTGCCTTACGGCTAAAAGAAAAAAAGAAGGAGTGCTTTGTGAACACACTCGTTGTAAAAAAATTAGCGTAGGCACATCAAGTCCCGAAGATGATTTTTGTAAAGATTTTCTTGATGTAGGAACAGATTCTTTTCCAATTAATTGGATTGATTATGGTAAAAATCTGGATTTGCTCCAAGACAACCCTGATAAGACCTTGATTCACAGACTATTAAAAGTACCTGAATTTAAAAATCGATTTCTAGCAATAAGCTGCTTATTATTGGAAAACAATTTTACTCAAACTCGCTTAACCTCCTTGATAAAACAACAAACTGCCTTAATACGCTCTAGTGTGTACGAAGAACCTTATGCTTTTTTCTCTAGAGATTTTTATGAATATGATGTTGGGGATGGTTCGGGTGGTTGTAATCAAGTAAATATACCACCGCTACAATATTTTTTAACACAACGAATTGCGCAGATAGAGGCTCATTTATCAGCAGCAAATATAGATTGTCAAAACAATAAAACGGCTATACATTTTCAAGCTATAACGATTAATGAATTTGTGGCTAGTAATGCAGATACCACAGGTGGCATTCCCGATGAGGCGGGAGAATTTGATGATTGGATAGAATTATATAATAATACCAATGAAACAATTGACTTACAAGGTTATTATTTAACTGACAATTTTTCTAAACCATTAAAATGGGCATTCCCCAAAACAGCAAGTATTGCCGCAGGCGGTTATTTAATCATTTGGGCAGATAAAGAAGAAGCACAATCGGGGATTCATGCTGGGTTCAAACTGGATAAAAATGGGGAGGTTTTAATGCTAAGTTATGAGGACGGAACTATCATTGATTCGCTTTCTTTTAGTAAACAGGAAACGAACATCAGCAGGTCGAGAATTCCTAATGGGACTGGCGATTTTGTAGAACAAGCACCAAGTTTTAATCAAAAAAATGAATTAGTTAGTGCTTTATTAGCTGCTACTTTTTCACAAAAAGAGATAACTGTGTTCCCTAATCCTGCCAATCAATACCTTAAAATAGATTTTGGCAAATTAGAAAACCTGCAAGGAGTGACCTATATTTTTAGAAATATTTCGGGTAAAATAATCAAAAATCATACGCATAATACCCAGTCAAAACCCTATTTAAAGGTAGGGGATTATCCAACTGGTATTTATTTTCTAGAAATTAAATCAGCTGCATTTAAAATTATTAAAAAAGTCATTCTTATAAGATGAAATCAATTTATTAAAAAAATGGTGCTTGATTTTTATTAACAGAGAAATTGATTATCTTTGAGGACTTCAATTATTTCTCTCTTAATAAAAACTGCTTTTTGGTTATGCCAAAAGTAAGTTACCCTTTACACACTTAATATCCTCTATCAATAAAAACTACTTTTTGATTTAGTCAAAAGTAAGCATCTCATCGCACGTGCTTAATATCCTCTCTTAATAAAAATCTGCTATGGAACATGTGAAGAATAAGTTGCAACAAAGGTGGACAATTATTTTTTTCTTAGTCAAGGCAAAAAACGTAGGCGATGCAGGGCATCGGCGAGGCTTTTTAACGAAGTATCATTTTAAAATCGACAGCCAAAATGCGGAGGTTATTATTTAGTCATTGCTATAAACGAAAATTAAAATTGTAAAAAAGAAAATAGGAATTTTAACTTCGTAAATATATTGTTTTCTCTAACTCATTTAACCAAGGTTTTAAGCATTTTGTTTTTGCATGTTCTTTGCAGCATGTTGGATAGATTTCACAATGTTGTGATAACCTGTACATCTACAAAAATTACCTTCCAAAGCATCTCGGATTTCATGTTCGCTTGGATTAGGATTTTCCTTCAGTAAATCTGCTGCCGTCATAATCATACCGGGTGTACAGAATCCACATTGAAGACCATGTTCTTGATAAAAACCTTCTTGGAGCGGATGGTAGTCACCATTTTCGTCAGTCATACCTTCGATGGTCGTGACGGATTTACCATTCGCTTGAACGGCTAACATGGTGCATGATTTTAGAGCTTTACCTTCCAAATGAATGGTACATGCACCGCAGCTACTGGTATCGCAACCAACATGTGTTCCCGTGAGACTTAGTTCTTCCCGTAGGAAATGAACTAAGAGCATCCGAGGTTCGACCATTCTTTCGTAAAGGACTCCATTTACATTAATTGAGACATTTACATTCATAGTTTCGTTTTGAATTATAGAGTTTTTAAATAATATATTTTAGTTCTGACAAAATAGAGAAAACTATTTATTTATCAGGGTTTTTAAGGTGAAAAAAGAATAAAATTATTGGTAAATGTGATTATTAAGAATCTTTCTAAGGAAGGATGCTTTGTTTTGATATTTTTGGAGAGGTGACGAATTGGACGCTGATATTTTTTGATGTGGATTTTTTTGCACTCGATACCTGATTTTTTTGACGCTGATTTTTATGATGCCCGCGATATTTGAATGAGACTTAAACGATATTTGATTTTGTGATGTTTGTAAGATGTATAATTCAATTAAAATTTGATTTTTTATATACAAACAATACATTTGCATAATGTCAAAAGTGTTTTTTACATTTAAGGATTCTCTCACCTAAAAAAATATATTATGAGTGATTATAGTAATTACAAACATTCAGACACATCACAAGAAATAATTAGTGCAGCTTATGAAGTGTACAATTACTTAGGATTTGGATTCTTTGAATCTGTTTATGAAAAAGCTTTACAAATTGAATTAGAGGATAGGGGATTTACAGTTAGCAGCCAACAAGCGATAAAAGTTTTTTACAAAAAAAGAACAGCAGGTGATTTTAAGACTGACCTAATTGTAAATGATTCTATTATCATAGAATTAAAAGCCGTTTCTAAAATTGACCCAAAACATGAAGTGCAATTAGTTAATTATTTAAGAGCAACCGAAATTGAAGTTGGTTTGGTAATTAACTTTGGACAAGAACTCAAAATTAAAAGAAGAGTATTCTCTAATGAAAGAAAAAGGAATTTTCGTTAAGTAATTTATTAAAAGAAGCTATGAACTAATTTACAGTTCATAGCTTCTTATTCAAAAAGTAAAAGCAAATTTAAATCTCGTTCAAGTCTCATTCAAGTATCGCGGGCATCATAAAAATCAGCGTCAAAAAA
>CALJVJ010000352.1 GCA_937974625.1 uncultured Saprospiraceae bacterium | reverse complement strand
GCAAGCTGTCCAAATCACCCTAGAAAACAATTACGACATCAAAGTCGCTAAAAATAATATAGCAATAGCTGAAAATAATACTAGTAGAGAATTAAATGGTTATTTGCCAACGGTAAATGCCAATGCTGGATTGAATTCGCGTTTGGGAGGTGGTTCACAAAAATTATTTACTGGACAAGAAAACTCCACTAGCAATGCCTTTAATTGGGGTGGTAATGCAGCAATACAAGGAAACTATACTCTGATTGACAGAACAAGAGATATTTCCGTCAAGCAACTAGAAGAATTGGTTGGTTTACAAGATTTACAATTGCAACAAATCATAGAAAATAATCTACTCACTGTTTTTAATAATTATTATCAAGTAGCTAGATTAACGCAAAATGCGGCGGTTCAGGAGCAAACCATTCAAGTATCCAAACAACGGCTGCAAAGAGCCACTTATAGATATGATTACGGGCAAGGTATTCGTTTAGATGTCTTGAATGCAGAAGTAGATATCCAAAGGGATTCCATTAATTTATTAAATTTAAAAAATCAATTGGCGAATGCTAAGCGAAATTTGAATGTCGCAATGGGCCGAGGAGTATCTAATCGAGTAGATGTGGATACAACTGTCAATTATAAAAAGGATTTGACTTTAGTCTCCTTAATTAAAAATGCCAAAAGTAATAATGTATTAATTCGTTTACTCAATAAAAATTTGGATATCTCAGCTTTAGATTTTGATATTATTGAGTCCACTAAAAAGCCTACATTGAGCGCAAATGCCAGCTATAATTTTAATTATTCAAATAACGCTTCTGGTTCCTTTATTGATGTTTCTAACACCAGAGGATTATCGGCAGGATTGACTTTAGGGTGGAATCTTTATGATGGTGGTCGTCGAAAATTGCAAAAAGAGAATGCAAAATTGAATGTAGAAAGTCAACTGGTCCAAAAAGAACAAATCGCCCAACAATTAGAGCGGGATGTGACTAATGCATGGGAGAATTATCAGAATGCCTTATTTATTTTGCGTGCAGAAAAACAAAATTTGGCAACTAATCAGTTAAATTTTGAGCGAACAGAAGAGCAATTTAAAGTTGGTCAAATCACTTCCGTAGAATTCCGTCAAGCACAATTAAATCTTTTAAATGCGGCTACTAATTTAAATACCGCTAAATTTGATGCTAAAATTATTGAAATAAATTTATTGCAATTAAGTGGAGCCTTGATGAATGGGTTGGAATAGTTTGTGCAATTGATATGTAAGTTGATTTTTATAGCGCCTAAATAAATGATTACCCTAGAAATTACATTATTAATAATTGCTTATACCTTATTGGTTATAACCATCTTTTTGGAGGTAATCTGCTATAAAAAAAACTTAGAATTTCTAGAAACCATCGCTTTAACATTTTCGCTATTATTACTCATCATTTCCCTGACGATTTCACCACTAATGGGAAAGGCTGATGCTATTGAATCCACCAATATTTTCACCTTATTAAGTATGATTTTAGTTGGATTGACAACTCCACTTAATACTTTAAAAGAAAGACAACATAATTTATCTCCCCTTTGGAAAAAGTCGCTTTTCTCAATATGCATAGGTTTATTTCTAATGACCATTATTGGCTATTTCACAAATACTTTAAACTATCTACAATATCCTGTCATTTCGTTTTTAGTTCTTTCGATTATATCTAGTATGCTTTTCATAAGAAAGTCAAAACCTATTAAAAAATATGCCCATCAAGAAAAAATGGAAAGCATATTTTCCATTGCTTTTTTAGTAATAGTTCCACTTTCTATTTTAGCCAATTATGCCTTACCAGCAGACAATCATGTATTAAAAATAGGATTCACCTTACCCTTATTATTTATCTTACTTTCCCTCAATAAAATTTGGGATGATTTACAACGACTATCACTATTTAATACTAAACTAGTACCCAAAGAACAACATTTTAAAAACTTCTCCCTAACAGAAAGAGAAAAAGAGATTGCCACCATTTTAACTAAGGGAAAAACCTATAAACAAATTTCAGAAGAACTTCATATCTCTATGCCTACTGTAAAATCACACGCCAGCAATATCTACAAAAAGTGTGGCGTCAAAAGTCGTTCAGAATTGACCGTATTGCTTATAAGCTAGATTTCACCTTAATTTTAGTCATTTTTGGTCTCCTACTTTTGTATGAGATGCTGTTTTTAGGAATAATTCATACATTTTCCCGATTGTGTCCTTTGTTTTGTCCATATACATTTGAATTTTTATTCAAAAAATACAACAAGATGAGCAAGTACTTGACACCGTTATTATTCCTAATAGGAACACTAAATTTAACTGCCCAAAAAGCGACGCTAACCCCTAAAAAACAAAGATTAGATTTTGCAAAAATGTATTTTGAAATTGGTGGTACTTTTTTACCGTCCTTCGATGGCAAAATAGCCAATAACGAAGGTATACAAACCTTTTCAAATCCTGCCTCTGCAATTCAGTATTTAAATTGGGGTGGATTTCATTTTTGGGGTCATGGAGAGTTTTTTGTTTCCTTTCCATTATCCTATCAGACCTTTAAAAAAGAAGCAATCAACAGCTCTGAAATTTTACATTCGGTAGCAACAGGATTTAGATATTATCCAAAAGTTTATAGAGAAAAAAGCATCATTCCTTATGTAGGCTTGAATTGGTCAGCTTTAGAATTTAATCAAACTATTAACTCCGAAGAAGAACAACCAAGCTTGGCTAAAGACTTTATTTTAGCAGCCGATGCAGGTATTTTATATGGATATAAAGGTTTTGCATTGAGAATCGGTGTAAATTATTTACCAAAAACAAAATGGGCGTATCCAATAAGTAAATTTCAAAAAGCGGAAATCAAAACCCCGAATTTTGGTTTCCAATTGGGTTTATTATATGCATGGGATTCTACCAAAGATACCAAGGAAGAAAATATTACAAAATGGAATAGTTTTCCTACTGTATCCAAGCAATCATTAGGGTCTACTACCTTTGGTGATTTTTTTATCGGAGTTGGGCCCTCCATCTCTTTTTCTTTGGATAAATCAACCTTCAATCAAACAGAATTTCCTTACCTACAAGACCAACTCGCTTCTTCTAATTACTTTGATTTAGTGGCAGGTTATAACTTTAATAAAGCAGGTCTATTCACTACCCTTTCCTTTCGGAATCCTACATTTGAAACAGAAGGATATGGCACCAAACAAACTATAAAAAAGCAGTCATTCACTTTCGAAATCAATAAATTTTTAATAGATTATTCTGGCTTCACCCCTTACTTAGGAATAAATATAGCTTATGACCAATTGAAATATATCGAAGAGGTAGATGGTATACAAAGAGAATTATCGTTTGATAAGAAAATGGAACCAGGTATAACTTTTGGTTGGGATATTCAGCCTGGAAAAAATCAAGAAGCATTGATATTGAGAACCAATTTGAGATGGTTTCCTTTTTCTGATTTTGAGGTGGATGGCAAAAAATTCAATTTCAGTCAATTAGAATATAACTTAATCCAAGTGGTTTTCTATCCAGGCAGGTTGAAAAATCGGAAGTAGAAAAAGATAATTTTGACTTTAAAAAATAGGTGACACCTTCAAAGTATCACCTATTTTTTAATCTATATAATTGTACCGTTTCCTACTCTACTTTCAAAAAATGGCCTGTAACTAAGTTATCATTTGCAGTAGCCACTACAAAATAAGCGCCGTTTGTTAAATCCCTTATATCTAAGGTAATCGTTAAATTAGGATTGGGAGTTGGTAGTCTTTTTACTAATTGCCCCAAGTGATTATAAACGCTTACATCTTCAATATTATTCAGTTTTATCAATTCAATATTCAATGTTTGAAGTGCTGGATTTGGAAATAAGAAGATACTAGAATTCAATCTATTATTATCCAGATTTTCTAGAAAGACACCTGTACAAACACAATATTCGTTGAATTGGTCATTGATAGTAAAATCATTTCCATCGTTACAAGATTCTCCTATATTGGAAGGGGTGCAAGGTAGGTTATTAGCATCATCGAATACTTGAGTAAAGCAAAGGTTCCCTGCTAATTTAGCAACTATTCTATCCAAAAACGGGGTAGGTTCAAAGCTGGTCGCTCTTGGTTGTTCCTTCCAACTTGGACTTACCATATTCATTCCACGTCCATCCCCATTCCATGCCCAACCGAAAATGGGCCACTGCTGAGCTACCGCATAATCTACCATTCGACACCAATCTGCTCCTCCGTTATTTCCATTGCAAAACTCCCCAATCATACACTTAGCACCCGTAGCTTGTAAGAGCTCTAAATCAGAAATATTCAACCACCGGTTGGCCGCTACATTAAAAGAACCCGAATAAATATGCGCTGAGAAAATGATGTTTTGGTCAAGAAATAAATCATAGGCTTCAGCTACAATTTTAGTATTATTACCAAACCCAGGTAAATCAACTATAAACGTACCTGAATAAATCGTTCTAAGTTCCTCAATAGCTTCATTATAAGCTGCCGCATAAGTGTCGGGGGCTATATCATGTCCGCCCCACTCATTCATGACATTGATGATAATAGGGCCATTGGACGCTAATAGGGCATAATTATTCATCCACCATCTGGTAGCCGCTTGTAAATGTGCTAAATTATTAGTGCCTAATTGAGTTGATTTATGGTAAGTTGCAATTACTTGGTAGCCTGAATTTTGAGCTTCCTTAATCCAATTAATAGCTTGATTAACCCTATCTGGTTCTATTTCAATTCTAACCGCCTGAATTTCGGGATAATCATCCATCAAATCCCAACCAATCGTTACATTCCCTCGATTATAATAGGAAGCTTGAATATTAACACCATTTTTAATTGGAGGGGATTGTCCGAATATCGGAAAAGTCACAAAAAGGAGTAATCCTATAAAACTAAACCACGGCTTTTCGGTAGTGAGTTTTACCAATGTAATAACTAAGGATATTCCTAAATGTAAATTCCAATTTAACATATTACCAAAATAACCTTAAATTTTTCTTTTTGTTTCTCGAAAACAACAAAATGACTTGGCTCGGACTTTGTCTCTAAAATTAGGGTGGTTCAAGACTGCAACTAGTTCCAATATTATACCGTTTCTAGGTCCTGCTCATCGAAGGCTGCAAAAGCCATACATAAAAAAAGTAGAAGTCTTAAACAACACGAATTTTAAAATTTTTAGTAATTTTTCAATTATCTGTTGGCAACCATCCGCTGGCAAAACCTAAAAGATTACCAACGGATAAATCATTAATATGTTAGCTGACGAATTATCGTCAATTAAAAGTTAAGGATAAATCAACCTAATCCACCAAATCCTTTTTAACCGTAACTGACCGACTTGTAGTCCCCCCTCCACTAAATACTTTTATACGAACATCTCCATTAACCTCAACGGGTTCGGTGTATTCCGCAGATTCATCGGTTGGTTCGCTACCATCTAAAGTATAACGAATGGTCAACCCTGGGAAACGAGTATTGGCAAATAATTTACCATCTTCAATTTTAGCACCAGCAGGTGGAATGTAATAGCCTACTCCGCCTTCTACATAATCCCAACGAGTCATTTCTTTTTGACCAATAGTATTGGTAAATTGATTCCAATCTTTTTCCAAACTAGCAAATCGTTGAGTCTTATCGGCTGTGGTTGCCCAAGAAGGTTGTGCCGCCCATGCTCGTTCGGCAAGGCCCATTAGTTTTGGAAAAGTGGCTAATTCCAATCGTTCAGGGCTAATAAGGGCTTCACTCCATAATTGACCTTGAATTCCAAGTACATTTTCTTGCGCTTTTAGATTTAATTTGGTTTGCCCTTTTGCCAATTCTGCTGGGTCTAAATCCTCACCAAACCGACCCATTTGAGCAGTTTTAAATAAATCAAAAGGGACAAAATCGTATGCTGTTCTTGTATTGACAAAACCAGCCCAATACAAACCAGCATTCTCAGGGTCTTTATCATAGGCTAAATCAAAATAAAGATTCGAGGCATTACAAAGCACTACTTTATATCCTAAATTGGCTAATTGATAAGCAATGTCTTCTCCACCCCATCCAAAGATAGAATTCCAGACATAGGGCAAGAAATTATTATTGGTAAATTGAGGATTTGGCCTACGAGGCATCCCATGGCCGGCTAACAATAGCGCTATCTCTTCCCATCCTCCAACGACTAGATTATTTTTTTCTAAAATTTCACTAAACCGAGACATAAAATAGTTAGTCAGGCTTATTTTGCTTCCTTCAATGGTTCCATCTTTAGCGACTAAGTCGGCACAAATTGGTGATTTTTGCCATGCCCCAGCAGGTACTTCATCTCCCCCCGTGTGTAAGGTTTGTAATGGAACACCAGCTTCTTCATGCATTTTCACCACCTCTCCGACTACCTTATCAATAAAATTATAAGTCGATTCCATACAAACATTGATGACATTATCATTATAATTTTGAGCTGTTCGATATTCCGATTTATCATTCACATCATTTAGCAGATATTGATTCGCCTCTGTTGTTTTTCCTGCCTTTAATAATCTTTGTTGTCTAATTTTCATAGGAATAATAGCAGACCTTGCGTGTCCAGGTAAATCTATTTCTGGAATTATTTCAATATGTCGCTCGGCTGCATACTTTACTATTTCGATATAATCTGCTGTGGTGAAATAACCAGAACCAGCTAAACCATTCGCTGTACTAGGTCCTGAACCATAAGCAGGCTGCAGTCGGTCACTTTCATCCGTCGTGTGCCCTCTCCTACTTCCGATTTCTGTCAATTCAGGTAAACCTGGAATTTCCAATCGCCAACCTTCATCATCTGTTAAATGAAAATGAAATTTATTTAATTTATAAGTAGCCATTAAATTCAATAGTTTTTTGACTACTTTTTTAGAATGAAAGTTTCTGGATACATCCAACATCAACCCTCGATAATCAAACCTTGGTCCATCTTCAATGACCATTGCAGGTATAGCAATTGACTCATTTTTTTGTTTAAATGATTCATTTGGGATTAAGGCACGTAAACTTTGGATACC
Organism: uncultured Saprospiraceae bacterium; assembly: GCA_937974625.1. Lineage (GTDB taxonomy): Bacteria > Bacteroidota > Bacteroidia > Chitinophagales > Saprospiraceae > JAFMDF01. The sequence goes on along the minus strand of CALJVJ010000352.1, from coordinate 1,707 downwards.
ATAAAAAATACCTGCAGCGTCCGTTCCTTCAATCTGTATCGTTTCAGCATCAGGGGAAACGGTGATTCTATAGGCTTCTTTATTTTTGCCTGCTATAGGTCCAGAAATTGTTGATAATCGAATAGATTGTTCCCCATCTGAACCACCTTCATAGGTTTTTAGACTAATGCCTATATCCTCCAATTGAGCTGATAAATAATCAGCTTCTGCTTTAAAATCACCGTGATAATTAATGGAAAAAGTTTTGTTTACAATTACGTCACCTGCTCCTTTTTTATATTTAAGTGGACTAGGAATAATCGGTAATATTTTTTCTTTAGGCAGCTTGCTTAGCTTCGCATTTTCATTATAGCGATATTCATTAGTCGGAATAGGAAATTTATCATTCGGCATTCGGTTCAATTGCGCTGCCTTAGCAAAAGGAGTTATGGTATAATTCTTCACAGGTTGAGTAGCTAATTCTTTTCCATTTTCATCCAAAAAGACAGCATATAATCCCGCTGGTCCATCACTATCTTTAATTGCCCAGTTTGCGCCTTTGTATTTAATATCAATTGATTCTCCAACAGATAAATTAAAATCTGCCTTAGGTTTTAAACTATAAAAATCACCATTAATATGCTTCAATTCAGCATTTCCAGTTTCCGAATCACCAGTTATCGGTCCACTAATTTGATTAAAATAAAGTGCCCAATTATTGGTTAGGGGTTTAGCCCCATTGTTTTTGAGGGTAAAAAATGCAAATTGTCGATTTTGTTTGTCTTCGTCAATATCATTTTTTATTAAGGTCCAATTAACAGAAAGCTGGTCTGCTAAATTGGTGGTTATACCTTCATTAGCCGTTTTGGAATCTGATTGACAATTTGTAAAAAGGAGAGCTGTAAGCAAAAATAGAAGAGTAGATAATCGCATCGTTTTGATTTTGTATTGTTGATTTTATTTCTTTGATTCTTTATCTTAAAACCCATAAATGATGGTTTGCATACCAGCAATTTTCCATTGACCACCTATCTTCTCCATTAACCTTGTTTCTCTTTTTAAACCACGTTCCGAATCTTCCTGTAAAAAACTTACCCAAGCGCCATTTTCATATAACCTCACTTCAATTTTGTCCAATAATTGCGGAAGAGGGTCAGGCTCAGGATGTTCTTCTATATATGTTTTTACAAAGTTGTTAATCTCTTCCCATCCTAAAGTTTCAGTCATGGTATTATCTGAAAAATCCATGTAAGTTTTAGAAGTATATTTTTCATGCACCCATTTATCTTTCCAACCTTCATAATCCCGACTAAATGCAGCTTTAGTTTCGTCATTAAGAACTTTCAAAATTGCATTCTTTTCTAATTCAAAATATTCCGAAGAAATTCTTTTATCAATGGTTTTATCAAGCTTCTTTTCTTTACAAGAGCATAAAGCAATCGCAACGGGTAGTAGCATAAAAGCTATTAATTTATAGTTCATAATTTTTTACTTACAGGTAATTTCAGTTTTGCAAAACATTTTAAAGTTGCCCTAATATGACAAATTTTCAACGAATTTTCATAAAGAATACTTAATTCATCATTCCTAAGTACACTGTGTATTAAGTTTGTTTGCATTTTGAATAGGTTATTTTTTGTGAGTACGAGTTAATTTTTTTGAGAATAGCCCTGCTATTAGAGAAAAAATTAAGGAAGTAATCGCATAAAAGAAGCATTTTAAAATGTG
>CALJVJ010000351.1 GCA_937974625.1 uncultured Saprospiraceae bacterium | reverse complement strand
CATTTTGAATAGGTTATTTTTTGTGAGTACGAGTTAATTTTTTTGAGAATAGCCCTGCTATTAGAGAAAAAATTAAGGAAGTAATCGCATAAAAGAAGCATTCTAAAATGTGAAATAATTTATTACACAGTGTACTAGTTTCCATGCGAAGGCTGATTAAAATGCTAGGTACTTAGCTTGGCATTTTAGTTTACTTACCTTTCACTCTATCTATCAAATCGCTAAAAACATCACTTCTATCTTCAAAGTCTCTGGCTTCAAATGCATTGACCCCTCCTTTTCCATCAGGTACGATGGTAAATTTAAATACATAATCTTCTGGCTGTGCAGGACGTTCCTTAGTTGTGCCATAGCGTAAATCACCGATTTGTAAGGTGTCTCCATTCATTGGTGTAACCGTATAATAACCATCCGAGAACCACTGTAAAATCTGAATATTCTCATCTTCGGCGTATTTGTCGACTAATTCATGGTTTTTAGGAGATTGATAAAATTGATAGACTTTTGGCTGTTTATCTAAGAGGGAATAAGAACCATAATAATAGCCATCTTTAGTCTCTGCTACGCCTTGCCAAAGAATATTATTAAAGATAGAAGGGCCTGTTCTAAAGCGTTGAAAGTCAATATTTTCAGCGAGTAAAGATTTTTTAAAAATTGTATCAATTCGTTGTTTATTAAAAACAGTAAACAGCAAATAAGCACTACTGAGCACAAGCCCTAAGCCATTTAAATAACGGCGCATCCCTTTTTTTCTTCCAAAAAAGGAAGCTCCAATTAGGCAGGCCAAAAAGGGAACGGTATAAATAGGGTCGGCTACAGAGATGGTATTAAAAGCGACACGATAATCCGAAAAGGGCGCAAATAACTGCGTGCCATAAGCCGTGAAGGCATCAAGTAATGGGTGGGTGAAAATAGACCAGAAAAAGAGCCAAGTCCAATCTTTTCGAGTGGCATTAATCGGTTCCAAGGGGCGAGATAGATAAGTTTTGGCTAAGTGTATAATCCCCCATAAGCCCAATCCTGCGGAAACGGCCATCAGTGCATAATTATAACTTCCACCAAGAATCTTTGTGGCTAAATTAAGTATGAAGCCAGCAAAGGCCGTGAAAAGTAGAGCACAGAGAAAGACAAAGGCTTTGTAAAATTTATTTTGATACAAACCACTTTGATAAAGTTTGTCTACGAGATAACCGAATAAAAATGGGGTGGTCACTGCAAAAAAGATGGAATGGGAAATTCCTCTATGAAAAGCTAAAGCTTGCATATCATTCATCATAAAATTACCCAAGACATCTAAATCAGGAATAGTGCCTCCAACAGCACCCCAAAGCATGGCTCGATTACCTACCTTCTTACCAAGAACAACTTCGCCACATGCGGCACCTAAAACGATTTGAGTCAGAGAATCCATGATTAATTTTCAATTTTCAACCTACCTGACTAGTTATCAGGCTGGTGGGTTTTCAATTTTCAATTTTCAAAATGGCTTTAGGTATTTATAAAAATACTTAAGGTGTTGGTTATTAAGCTAGACTTTAGCCATTTGAAATAGCTAGGTCAAATGGCTAAAGTCGAGTTAAGTCCAAATAACAAAATAAATAGTACTAAGTTCGGGTGCGGTTGGAGAATAAAAATATTAAGATGGATTATTTTCGAATGCCTCGTTAATAACAGCGTTTAGAAACTCGGTCAAATCTTCTCCCATAGCGGCTACTTGCTGTGGAATAAAACTTTGTTCAGTCATTCCAGGAATGGTATTTATTTCTAGGAAATGAAAAACGCCATCTATTAAAATATAATCTACTCGACAGATACCCTTACAATTAAGTAATTCGTAAATTTTCTTAGTTAGTCCTTTACATTGGGCTGTAAGTTCATCCGAAATTTCAGCCGGTGTAATTTCTTCACTCTCATTTTCGTATTTTGCTTTAAAATCAAAAAACTCGTTTTCTGTACGAATTTCTGTTATTGGCAATACCACTACTTCATTTCCTTTCCGGTAAACGCCATTAGAAAATTCTTGCCCAGCCATAAATTGCTCTATGATTACTTCATCATCAAATTCAAAAGCTTTATTGGTAGACGTAGTAATACAATTTTCGTCAGGGACTTTAGTGATTCCATAACTGCTCCCATTTTTATTAGGTTTGACAAAAAGTGGAAAGCCCATACTTTTAATATCGTTGATATCGATAGGTTGACCATGTCTTAATAACCGAGAATCCACCATCGGAATACCATGAGGGCGAAGAAAATCTTTTGTTCTTTGTTTATTAAAGGTCAACGCGCCTACGAAGTGGTCACAACCAGTACAAGGAATACCTAAAAGTTGAAAATAACCTAATATACTCCCATCTTCTGCAGGATGGCCATGTAGCATAAGAAAAACTAAATCAAAGGTAGTTTTGACCCCAGCCTTATTCAATGAAAAATCATTTAGGTCAAGGGGAATGCCAGTTGCCTGCTCTACGAACTTCTTACCATTTAATTCTATGAGATAACCGTTGTATTGCTGGTCGTCTAGATATTTTTTAATAGTGTTAGCACTTTTTAAAGAAACACTTCTTTCAGCGACGTTTCCACCAGTAAGAATGGCAATATTTCGTTTTTTCATTATAGAAAAAATTGAATAGACTTGGGAACAAGCCTAATTAATGATTAGATGAAGAAAAGAGCTCATATATTAAAAAAGGAATGGCAAATTTAGCTTAAAATCTTGGAAAAAGAAGAGATTCAACTTTTTTTAAAGAGGTAGAAGCCTACTTTTTTCACTATGTTAAAATTTAACATTAATATTTTTTTTAGGATATAAAAAGTAGTATTTTTTTTTTCGAAAATAAATGTTTTTAATAACTTTAAAACCTAAAGAGAGGGCAAAATTGTGACTTCATTTTGTTGTCTAATTTTTTAAAAATAAATAATTTTAAGCTAATTTTTTCTAGTCAAATTCTATTGAAAAAGTAGTGCGTCATTAAATAAGCAAATATGGAAAAAATGTGACTAGGATAATGGGGATAAAATAGGAAATGGATTATTAATTATTTGATGAACTTATTTTGTGATTTGAATAATAAAAAGAGGTTGAAATTTAGTGTAAAAACAATTTTTTTGTTAAAAAAAGTAACTTTTTACATTATTTATTAGTCATAAGTAACATATTTGAACAAATATTCTAGTCATAATGGGTAGATTTAACAAATTTTACTATTTTGGTGGCTGAATACATTTACTCACAGTAATTTTATTACTCATTTCAAACAAAATCCAACTATGAGAGTAAGAGTTTTTCGCCGTGAAGGTAACAATCAGTATTACTTCCAATTCCTAAGAGATGACGGTCAAGTTATCCTAAATAGCGAAGGCTATACTACTGAGGCTGCCCGAGATAATGGCGTTCAATCTGTTATTAATAACTCCGGTAATGCGGATAGATATGAAACCCGAACCAACGATGCCGGTGGTTTTTACTTTATCTTGAAAGCAGGCAATAATCAAGAAATTGGTCGTAGTGTAACTTTCCGAAACGAAGACGGGCGTGATGCCGCTGTTGCTTTAATGCAAGGCGAAGCTTCAGGTGTTCAAGGAGGTGGCGGAACTGCTGCTGCTGCAACAACAACTGCTGCTACGGCTGCAACAGGAGCTGCAACCATCGAGCCTTACAAGGCGAAAGGAAACGAAGATGACTATAAGCCATTAAACTTCTATGAAGCTAATGGTGGTGGAGAAGCAAATGGATTTGATTCTTTTTCTGCTGAAGATGAGCACTATTTTTCTTATAATTTGGGCGGAACTGTTTACTTGATTAGTGAAGGATACAACTCTGTTGGAGCTAGAGATAACGGAGTACAGTCAGTGACGAACAACATGAATAATGCTGCTCGTTACCAAAGACAACAACATCCAAATGGTAAGTTTTTCTTTAACCTTAAAGCAGGTAATAATAGAGAAATTGCGACGAGTCGTTGGTTTGATAGCCAAGGAGATATGGAGGGTGTGATTACTATGTTGGTTTCAGGAACAGGCCAAGGTGGTGGACGACGAGTAGCAGAAGGAACACAACTTGAAGCTGCAAATAGAGATGCAAATATCTCGATTGCTGCACCGCCTCCGCCAAAAGCCATGGGGGTACCTAAAAAGAAGCGGAAGAAGCGAACTACACCAAAGAAGCCAAAAGCTGAAAAGGTATATGTAGCAAATGGTGACTATTTGTTTAATGACGTTACTTACCAAGTTTTCCGAAGTGGAAATAATCGCTACTACTTTACTTTTAAGACCAAAGAAGAAAAGACTTTATTCTTAAATTCAGATGTTAGAGGTTTTGAAACACAAGAAGAAGCAGAAGCAAAGATTGCACAAATCATGCTTTATGCTCCTTACGAAGAAAACTTTGAGGGAAAGCAAGCTAGAAACGGTAAGTACTATTTCTACATTAAAGGGGAAGAAGGAAAGAATATCGGAAAGAGTTTCTTCTATGGAACTTCTGAAGATATGCAAAAATCTGTAGGTCTTTTACTTGGAAATGAAGCCCAAATGGCTGCCCTTGCAGGAGGAGGAGACACTGCTGCTGCTGGAAAGGGAAATATTGATGAATATTTAGCATGTAGTGCTTATGCATCAGATACAGATGGATTTACGAAATTTAAGCATGACGAAAATGGTGAATTTTACTTCGGTTATAATTACGGAGGAAAGACCTATTTACGTTCAGAAGGATATACAGCAGAGAAGTCGAGAGACAATGGTATCGAGTCGGTTACAAAGAATGCACCTAACGATGATCGTTGGAAAACAATGAAAGATGAGGACGATGGGATGTGGTACTACTCGCTTAGAGCTGGAAATAACCAAGAAATTGCTCGTAGTTGTGGATACGAATCTGAAGCTGCAATGAATACAGCGTGGGGATGGATTAGAGGTGAAGAATCTCCGATGGGAGCAGGCGCTCAATACATTGGAGGCGTTTGGTATTCTGGCGCATGGGTGAGAAGAAAGAAAGAAGAAGAAGCTGCTGCCAAAAGAGCTGCTGAAGCTGCTGCTGCGAAGAAAGCAGAAGAAGAGGCTGCTGCCAAAAGAGCTGCTGAAGCTGCTGCTACGAAGAAAGCGGAAGAAGAAGCTGCTGCCAAAAGAGCTGCTGAAGCTGCTGCTGCGAAGAAAGCGGAAGAAGAAGCTGCTGCCAAAAGAGCTGCTGAAGCTGCTGCTAAGCGAGCAGAAGAAGAAGCTGCTGCTAGACGCGCTGCTGAAGCTGCTGCTGCGAAGAAAGCGGAAGAAGAAGCACGTGCAAAAAAGGCTGCCGCTGCTGCCGCCGCTGCTACTGCCGCCGCTGCCTTAGCTGCAACTAGAAAGAAGGAAGAGGAAGAAGCACAAGCTTTAGCCTTAGCTGCAAAAGAGGAGAAAGTAGTTAAAGTAGTGAAGGAGAAAGATAAAGAAGATGACTACTTACCATGTAAAGAATATGAAGGGCATACGGTAAATGACAAAGTAAATAATATTGCTTTTTTCAAAGGAGAAGACAATCAGTTTTATTTTGTTGCTTATGACGAACATGGAAATGTTAGATTACGAAGTGAAGGCTTTAAAACAGCTAAGGAAAGAGATGAGGAATTATCAGGCGTTGTAAGATTAAAAAATAACAGAGATTTTTACAAGCGAATTGAAAAAGGTAAATATTACATGGATATTCTCTACGATGAAACTGGCCGTGAGGTTGGTAGAAGTTGTTTGAGAAATGCAGAGGAAGAGAAAGCTGCTGTCGCTGCTGCTGCCAAAGCTAAGAAAGAGAAAGCTGCTGCTGCCGCTGCTGCTACTGCCGCTGCTGCACTTGCTGCTACTAAAAAGAAAGAAGAAGCTGCCGCACTTGCCTTAAAAGCAGAGAAAGAGAAAGAAAAAGTAGTAGTGACTAAGAAAAAAGCTGCTGCTAAAGTTGTAACAACAGCTAAGAAGGAGAAAGTTGTTGCCGCTGCTGCTGCCGCTACTACTGAAGGAAGTGGAACTTGGTGGTGGTTACCTTGGTTACTTATCCCTCTTTTATTAGCTATGTTATGGTTTACTAGAGGTTGTTATGGTTGTGAGGATAAAGTAATCCCAACACCAATGGATGTAAGCTCTGTTGTTGTACCACCAGTAGAAAAAGTTGCACCACCTGCTGCACCAACCTGTGCGTGTAATAATACGGATTGTTCGGTAATGAATTTACCAGCAAACGGTCGAGCACAAGTATTGACTCGTTTAGGAACAAATCCTGAATTTGGCAATGCACATGGTTTAACTGGACCTCAATTCTTAGGAAGATTGAGAAACAGATATGCAACAGAAGCCGCAGATAAGAAGTTCTTGGATGACTTATTTAGCTGTATGGGGTATACCAATGGTTTTGCGGATGCTACGGCAGATATGTTCTCAGAAGTTACTTTACCAAATGGTAAAACAGGTAACATGGGACATGGCAAGAATCATGGAACAAGCTACACCACCTTAAATGCAAGAGATGCTAAGGATTTAGAAGCCTATAGAATCAAAGCTGCTAATGGATGTGATGTACACTTCATGAAGACTTGTGGAAACCATTTCTTCTTCTGTAACTAATTGAATCAATCGATTTAGAATTGATAAAAAAATTATCGCTTGTTGATTAAGTTCAGCAAGCGATTTTTTTTTATAAAAAATGGAAAATACCTATTCCATTATTCTAACAATTTAGTTTTCTTTGCAGACCTAAACAAAAACTTCTCAAAGTTCGCGAGACACACAAAACTACCCCAACTTTACTGATGCCGAGTTATTATTAGTTAATTTACCAAAGTTATGACACCGAATATTTTTAAAAAGATTGCAGATAGTAAGTGGTTTCAAAACCTAATTATTATATCCATATTAGCTGCGGGAGTGATTGTAGGAATAGAGACCTATGGAGAAAGAGTTAAAGAATGGCTTCCGATATTACACGCATTAGATTATTTTATCTTGCTTTTGTTTACAATTGAAGCAATTGTAAAAATAGCTGCAGAGGGCAACAAGCCACTCAATTATTTTAAGGATGCTTGGAATATTTTTGATTTCTTGATAGTCGTTGTGTGTTGGATGTCCATCTTTTTGCCAAACATCAATGCAGGTTTTGTCGCCGTATTCCGATTAGCTCGAATTTTAAGGGTGCTACGTTTAGTGACGGCCTTGCCGCAGTTAAAAATGTTGGTAGATGCGATGTTGAAAAGTATTCCATCAATGGGCTATGTTAGTATTCTATTGTTTTTATTATTTTATATATATGGGGTTTTAGGCGTCTTTATGTTTGGCGAAAACAATCCAGTACATTTCCAAGATTTACCAACTTCGTTGATAACGCTTTTCCAAATTACTACATTAGAAGGTTGGGCAGATATAATGTATATCAATGTGTTTGGTTGTGACCATCCAGATTGGGGAAGTGAAAATTGTACCACTCCAGTAGCAAATGGAGTAGGGGCAGTGATTTACTTTATTTCCTTTGTACTGATAGGTACTATGATTGTCTTGAATTTGTTTATAGGTGTAATTATGAACAGCATGGATGAAGTTGCGAATGAACAAAGAATGGAAGAGCTAGTGGCCGTAAAAAAAGGAAAAGGCGCACCAAGTCTAAACCATGATATAGACCGTTTACAAGTCCAATTAAAAGAGATGCAAGAACAGTTACAATTTATAGGACATAGAATTGAACGAGAGGAAGAGGAAACGAGAAGATAAGCAAAATGCCTATCTCTACTTGTCCAAAAAAATCACAGTTTCTATAGGCTAAAGAAATACTAACCTCGTTCCTAACTGGACGAGGTTAAATTTTTTTTAAACAAAAAAATAATCGTATTTTGACGGCTAACTACCCTCTGAAAGTCCCTAAAACATTAAACTTCTGTTAAAAGAATAGGGGCAAAGCCTTTCATTTCCATCTTATTAATAAATACATTGTACTTAGTAAAAAGAATAGCTTTTCAGGTTGTCCATTGCTAAAAAGGTAGAAATACCTTTAATAACTCACAAATGTTAAAATTTTGATACGTGGTGACAATAACGGACTTTGAAAATATGTTTACTATTGCAGTGTTGAGGGGGTTAGAAATTAATAAATTCCGTAGATTTGAGTTACGCATTTTTTCTTTTCGGTAGGCATTTTTTTAGAACAGCAAAGTTATTGTCAAAAAAATTAACACGGCTAAAAGGAAAAGGGCAAATCAAATTCGGAAGTTATTACTTGCTAAAGCCCTTGGTCGTCTATTTTGCAAATTACTGTAGCATCAGCTATCGATGATGTAACTACCAAAAATATTTTGGTGATACAGATAAACCAACTAATCTAGTTGATATGAATATCAGGCATTTTTTAAGTGTATTACTTTTATTAGGGTTTTTATCGACCACTTTCGCCCAACAAACAACGGTTTATACAGATGCGAATGCAGCTTATAAACGGGGAAAGGAATTTTTTGATAAAGGACTTTATGCAGCAGCCAATGTAGAGTTTACAAAGGTTTTGCAAGCAGATGTTCCGACTCAAGAACCAAAGTTTCGAGACTTACAGATGAAAGCGGAATTATACTCTGCCAAGACATCTGTTCGTTTGGAGCATCCTGACGGAGAGAAATTGATGTTGGATTTTATCCGAAATCATTCTCCTGAACCGATTGCAAGTCAAGCCATATTAGAAGCGGCGAATTATTATTATAATGACAAACGCTTCGAAAAAGCTTTAGAATTTTTAGAAATGGTCAATACATTTGACTTGTCAGAAAATCAGCGGTCGGAGGTTTTATTCAAAAAAGGCTATGTTTATTTTGTCAATAAAAAATTCAAAGAAGCGAAAACAGCTTTAGGCAAAACCAAAGAAGTTCGCAATGAATATTATGACCCTTCTAATTATTACTATGGCATGACTGCCTTCTTTGAGGGGAATTATGATGAGGCGACTCGTAGCTTTGAGAAGGTGTCTACGGCTAAAAGGTACCAGCCACATATTCCTTTCTATTTAACGCAAATATATTTTGCACAAGGAGATTATGATAAATTGATTAATTATGCCACGCCGCTTATCAATGAACCAAAATTGAAAAAGCGTAAAGAGATGCATCAATTAATCGGCCAGGCCTATTTCGAAAAGAAGCAATATACCGAAGCATTGCCTTATTTAGAATTTTATGCAGAAAGCACCTCAAGCATGCGAGAGGAGGAGTTTTACCAATTGGCATTTACCCAATACAAAACAGGACACTTCAAAGAAGCAGCAGATAACTTCGAACAGCTTAGCGGTGTCGATAATGAAATGGCACAAAATGCTTTATATAATTTAGGCGATTCTTATATTCGATTAGACAAAAAAGAAGAAGCAAGAGAAGCATTTGGTGCGGCAAGTCGAATGGATTATGATAAAATTATCACTGAAGAAGCACTTTTTACCTTTGGTAAATTATCCTATGAATTAGGCGCAGATAGAGATGCGGTGACTGCTTTCCAAAGTGTCCCTATTACCTCAAAATATTATAACGAATCTCAACGCTTGTTGAGCGAAGTATTTTTGAATACAAGAGATTATGCCAGAGCGATTAAAATTATTGAAGGCATGCCTTCGATGACGCCGCAAATGAAAGAGACTTATCAAAAGGTAACCTATTATAGAGGCGCTCAATTATATGCCGATGGCAAACAAGGAGCGGCAAAGCGTTTATTTGAGAAGTCCTTGGAGGTGCCTGCGGTTTTAAAATATAAAGCCTTATCTCATTTTTGGTTAGGAGAAATTGCACATGGAGAAAAGCAGTTTAATAATAGTATCCAACAACATAATCAGTTTTTGACCTTGGCAAAAGGTATGCGGGATTTGCCAGATGAAGCCACACCTTATTTGTCAAACTATACCCAAGGATATAATTATTTAAAGCAAAAGAACTATGGTTCGGCAGTAGGCTATTTCCAAGATGCGGTAGCAGGGATTAAGCAAAATTCTGGTTTTATTAAAAACGATGTGATTAAGACCAAAATATTGCCAGATGCAGTATTGCGAGCGGGTGATGGATTGTTTAAGCGAAATCAATATAACGATGCCATCAAATTTTATAATGAAGCGGTAGATAGACGATACAAAGGTTTTGTCTATGCACTATACCAAAAAGCGATTATAGAAGGATTAAGAGGAAACACTGTAGACAAAATTGTTGCTTTAGAAGATATCGTAGAAAAGTATCCCAAATCAGAGTATACCGACGAAGCATTATTGCAGTTGGGGATTACCTACCAGGAAATAGGGAAGTTGTCAGAGGCAACCCAACCATTAAAAAAATTGGTTAACGATTTTAAAGGGAAGTCTAGGAATATCAATCAAGGCTTGATTCGTTTAGGTTTGATTACTTATAACCAAGGAAGTCCAGAAACTGCTTTAAATTATTACAAAAGAGTATTTGATAATAATCCAACGGCCAAAGAATCAGAAGATGCTTTGGCAGCCATCAAAGAAATTTATGTAGATGATTTAGGAAGAACAGATGATTACTTTGCTTTTCTACGAAGTATCGACATGAACGTAGATGATGCGCAGAAGGAAGAAGTAGCCTTCAAAGCGGCTGAATCTCAGTTTGAAAATGCGAACTACGAAAGAGCAGTCGAAGCCTTTGACCGATATTTAAGTCAATATTCTAATGGTAGAAATAGCCTAACTGCCCATTATTACAGAGGAGAGTCTCACAGTGTATTGAAGCAATATAGTTTAGCCTTTAAAGATTACGAATATGTAGTGAATAAAGGACAAAGTAGACACTACTTAAAAGCCTTAGAAAAAGCAGCGATTATTGCTTATAACCACGAGTTAGATTTTGGCAAATCTTATAATCTTTATAAGCAATTAGAGCAAGCAGCGGAGAGTGATGACCAACGCTTTGAAGCTCAAATTGGTGCATTGCGAAGTGCATATCGAGCAGGAAATAGCGATGCGGTATATAACTTAGCGAGTAAAGTAGTCAATAATAACAGAGCAACACAAGACCAAGTAGCCGCCGCTAATTTTTACTTAGGCAAAGTAGCATATGATAGAAAAGATTATGATAATGCCTTATCCGCTTTCTCCCAGGTGAAAAGATTAAGCGATAATGAGCTAACGGCAGAAGCGAGATATTTGGAAGGCAACATCATGTTCTTGAAAAAAGATTTAGACCGGGCAGTTACTTTACTAAAAGAAGCATCTAGAGCTAGTTCCAGTTATCCATATTGGGTAGCCAATGGTATTGTGTTATTAGCAGATGTTTACGATGAAAAAGGAGATTTATTTAGAGCTAAAACAACTTTGGAGGCCTTGCTAGCTAATTACGATGATGACGAAGAAATAGTGAGTCGAGCAAAACGAAAATTAGAACGCATTCGAGCAAAAGAGAGCGCTTCCAATCGATTGAAAAAAGACGACAAGAATAGTTTGATTGAACTGGATGAAGGCGGGAATTAACGGTAGTGCCAAGCTCTGCTTGATATACCTACTAATTTTTAGAAACAAAATTAATCAAAAGCCAAGCGGAGCTTGGCACTACAGAAATAATATGCAAAAGATAAAAATCTTATTTCTTTTCCTTTTTGCAGTAATGACAAATCAAGCATTACTAGCACAGGAAGATTTACCAAACGAAGAAGTAGAAGTAATCAAAGATTTTGATGCCCGTTTGATAGAAACGGAAAAAGTCGAAATTACGCCTGTGCTTCCAAAATCAAATAATGTTAGCAAGACGCAAACTTACACGATTCCATCAAGGAGTTTGCAGGTAGAATATTTGCCTCCAAAGATTCGTCCATTGGCGATGAAGCGAGATGAATTACCGAAGCAGTATGATGGGTTTTTGAAATTGGGGTACGGCATTCCTGCGTCACCATATGCAGAAGCTTCTTATTATACCTTTAAAGATAATTTGAATATTGGAGGTCGATTTAAACACCATTCTGCTAATTTTAAAAATATAGAAAACCAACGGTTTGCCAATAACGAAGCCGAACTTAAAGGTGCTTATTATCGGGATGAAGGTTTTGCTATTGGCGGAAATATTGGCTATACAGCAGACCAAGTACATTATTATGGTTATAATGATAATGTAAATCCAGTTGATTCTACAGGTGTTACAGGGGTGAATAGAGAGCAAGTCAAGCAAACGTTTAATACGCTAAAACTAGGTGGTTCTTTCTTCAACGGGGAGCGAACACAAGGCGACTTAAATTATAAGGCAGGATTTAATTTTTATAATACAAAAGATAATTTTGCGACTAAAGAAACAGGTTTTGATGCTCATTTTGGGGTGACTAAATGGATAGCAGATAGGCATGCGTTAAATGTAGGGTTGAAAACGGATATCACGAGCTATAAAGATGGAGATAGAGCGAATGCAGACTCGTTAAAGCAGAAGTTAAATAACTTTTATTTGACGCCAAATTTCACGTATCATGCGGATGCTTTCAAAATAAAGTTGGGGGCCAATTTGGTAGCGGTAGATGGCGAATTTAATTTCTTTCCAGATATAGAAGCTTCGGCGAATATCGTTGGCAATAAATTCACGGTTTTTGCAGGTGCAGAAGGTAGCTTGCAAAAAAATACGATGAGAAGTATTACGGATTATAATCCATTCGTGAAGACTTTCGGTAGTTTACAAATTCGGAATACCGACTATAATCATTTTTATGGTGGAATTAGAGGTGCCTTTGGCGCTTTTAATTATAAAGGACAAGCAGGATTTAAGAAAGTTAAAAACTTGGCATTATTCCTAAATGATTATGCAGATTTTATCACTACTAATGTCGGACAAGTGAGTTTAAATCGCTTAGAAGTATTGTACGATGATGGTAATATTTTTAATATACAAGGTAGCTTAGAAGCCACGGTATTTAAGAATTTCGATTTAGCAGGAACCGTAAGTGTAAACGCTTACGATATGGAGGTACAGGAAAAAGCATGGCATTTACCAGCGACAGAATTTAATGTCAATGCTACCTATAAAATGCTTGAAGAAAAGCTATTGCTAAAAGGGGAATTATTTGTAGCAAATGGCTTACCATATATTACGCCAGAGGGCAACACGGATAACCTAAATGCCTTATTGGATGTGAGTGCTGGGGCAGAATATATTTTGACAGATAATTTTAGTGCCTTTTTAAATATCAATAACTTGTTGGATAATAACCGAGAAAGATGGAATAGTTATCAGACCTATGGTTTGAATGTGATGATTGGTATCCAAGGTCGGTTTTAATTATTGATTATTAGTTGATTGCCTGTCTACCGACAGGTGTAGTTTACCCACATCTTATTAATTGGAATAAAGAATTCTAATTTTAGAAAGAGAACTTAAATTAGCAAGATGTTCTCTCCTGCTGGCGGGAGTCGGAGGGTGGAAAAGCTAAATTTTGGTAAAATTCCACCCCTCGGTCCCCGCCAGCGGGGAAGATTTCATCTTGCAAGTTAAAGAAATAGTGTAAAATTTAATCAGAATTCTCTATTTAAAACTTATGGG
>CALJVJ010000350.1 GCA_937974625.1 uncultured Saprospiraceae bacterium | reverse complement strand
TGGCGCAGCGACTACTAAGTTAGGAATGGTATTCAATAAAAAAGCTTTATCAATACCGAGTTTTTCTCCTAATAGGACGGCTTCTGAAAAGATAACCATGGATTGTGCGAGCATAATATTAACCAACATTTTGAAAGCAGCGCCTTGTCCAACCTTTCCCAAATGAATAACCTTTTTGCCCATCATTTCTAAATAAGGTTGTACTTCCTCCAAGAGTGATTGCGCTGCTCCTACAAAAAAGACTAATTCTGCGTTTTGAGCATGCGGTTTAGTGCCTGCTACGGGGGCATCTAAAAACCGAATACCGTTTTTATCGGCTACTTTTTTTGCTTGCTGCGAGAAGGAAGGATTAACAGTCGTGCAATCCGCCCAAATGGCTCCTTTTTTCATGTTTGCTAAAACCCCATTATTTCCTAAAAAACTGGATTGGACTACTTCAGGAGTAGAGAGCATACTGAAAACAAGGTCTGCTTGAGCAACGGCTTCCTTAGCAGAATTTGCTTTTCTTGCGCCTTGAGCAACAAGTTTATCTACGGGTGATTTTGACCGATTGTATACCGTAATATCAACGCCGTTTTTTAATAAATTGGCTGCCATTCTGCTGCCCATAATACCTAAACCAATGAATGCTACTTTCATATTTTTCTTTTTGAATGAAAATTTTGATAGGACAAAAATCACATATTTAGTAAGCTAAAACTAGTTGTAAATGGTCAGAAATGGCACTGATGCGTTAGTAAAGAAGAGGAAGTGAGAACTAGAAGACGTGATGAGTGTTTGTTTGAATCTAAAAATTAGAATATCTACAGACGGTTGCAGGCATTATCTAATTCGGCAAATTATTTCGATAAATAGAAAGCATATATTGCTTAGGCGATTGCCCAACTTTTTGCTTAAATTCTTTGATGAAATAAGAGATATTTTCATAGCCAACTTCATAGGCTAATTGAGTGACACTAATTTCCTTTTTTACTAAAATAGTTATTGCTTTATCTAGTCGTTTTGCTTTCAGCCATTTCTGTGGGGTAAGTTCATAATAAGCTTTGAAATCCCGTCGGAAGGTGCTCAGACTTCTACCCGTCAAGTAGGCATAATCTTCAACTTTTAGTGGTTTGTCGAAGTTGTTTTCCATGAAGGTTTTGATATTTCTTTTTTGTGGCAAGGTCAAACGGAATAGGAAATTTGCAAACGCTTGTTCAACGGCTAGATGATTGAGTAAATGTAGTAATTCTAAAATTTTTACATTGAGAAAATTTTTATCGCGCAGTTGATTGCTTTGATAAATATGAATAAGCGATTCTGCAAACATTTCTAACATTGGCACCACACCAAATTTTAAGTGATTGGGCGCTTCTGTTCTAACTATTTCGGTAATAGCCGTAGTTGATAAAAACTCTTGAATAATGGCATCGTCAAAGTAAAATAATAGACTTTTAAAGGTGCCACCTTTAGGCAATAGGTCTGTGATGTGATACATACCACGAGGGATGAACAACACCTCGCCTGCTTTGACGGTAAATAGTTCTCCATCATAGGTTTCGATACGTTGCTGACCTGCCAAACAGATGGATATAACATGATTGGAAATATAGCCTTCTTTCTGTAAAATGGGTTTGGTCAATTCTTTGGATAAAATACAAACATTGCCATCTCGAAGGATGGTCGTTACTTGTGGATTGTTAAAAAGTCTTTGTGGTATAAGTATCATGATTTTTAAACACAAAAATAAAATAGGAAGGTCTTGAAAAATATTGTTTTTCGGTCAGAAATATTACTAACGCTTTTATTCTTTCCAAAAAGGAATAACATCCGTTTGACGAAAAGTCAAAGAATCTTTCATAGAACCCCTTGAAAACGCATACTTTGATTTTATAGAGATTTTATGTTCGCCTCTAGGTAAGTAATCAACATCAAAAATTGAAAATAAGCCTATGTCTTTTCTAATGGGATGGTTATGAAAACGATAGCTGATATCCGTTCTTAAGCTATCATTGACATATACTTGATGCAAGCTACTCATGCAAGTTAAAACCGAGTCTGC
This sequence comes from uncultured Saprospiraceae bacterium, assembly GCA_937974625.1. Classification (GTDB taxonomy): domain Bacteria; phylum Bacteroidota; class Bacteroidia; order Chitinophagales; family Saprospiraceae; genus JAFMDF01. Next base: position 7,268 of record CALJVJ010000350.1, on the reverse strand, counting down.
ATCCAGATTGGCACGTAAGTCATCTTTCATATTCAGAATAAAATCCAGGCTTACGCCAGTTGTAGCTGGGTTTAAATCAGGACAGATGCTTTCTAAAGCTAAATCATGCACTTTTGGCACGTAAGGAATATATAATTCTACAAATCCATTCTTGACATATTTGGATGGAATACTTGCCCAAGTATCAATACTCTTTTCTGGACGCATATCATCATAGTATTTATTCCGAAAGGTTTGTGCTTTTTTATATCTTGGAATATAGCCATGCGTTTCTACCCTCAATAAGGTTACCACCATAAAAACAATTAAATAGGGAATGGTTAATAGACCGACCCATCTACCAAATTTATTGTCAATCAAGTTATAGTATAGCGGACGATAGATAAAGGAGAGCGTAATAAAACTGAAAAAACGATAGATAGGGTAATAAAATTTCTCTATTCTTGCTTGTCGTTTCAACCAGCCTAAAGTCAAGAAATCTACTAAGTAAATTAGACTAGCAATAAATATGATGAGGATTAATCCGATTAAGACTAATGCTCTTACACTATTTGGACTTTGGTCAAAATATTCGACGACAAAAATACCTCCGAGAAAGAAGGCAATCATCAAACCTAAAGAAATAGAAATAAAAATTATTAAAAAGGTAAAAGCAAAGATGACACTACAAACCTTTTCTAGTTGTTCGATGTAATAATCAAAGCTTATAATTTTTTTGCGTAAAAATTGGTCAAATTTAGGGCGTAAATTAAGCGTCTCGAAGTCAATATCTCCCGATACATAGCGTAGGCCAATCGTACTAATCCACAAGCCTCGAAGTAAGACATGCATGATTAAGTTGACAAAAAGGATATGCCAAGCAACCAAAGTGACTAAGATACCTAGTTTTAAAAATTGAGAAGACTGAAAGTTATTAAACGCTTGAATATTATCTATCTCTCGTTGCCAATCTTGTAGCGGTTCGTAAGTGCCGACCAACAAAAAAATTGCAAAACCAGAAATAATCAACTCTAACTGCCAACTTTCTTGCTGGAGGGTTTCGAGCCATTTGGCAAAGCCTTTTTTGTCTTTAGGGGTCATGTATTATTATAGATAGATTTGACTGTCAAGATAAGCCAAATTTTCAGAATTTGGCTTATCTGATTTATTTTTTATTGAAGGGTTTCTCCAGCCAACATCTTGGCGAATAGGTCATTATTTTGGTAAATACCTTTAAAGCGCTCAGCCCCAGGACCATAAGCGAAGACAGGAATCAAAGCTGCCGTATGTCCACCTGTAGAAAAAGTAGGCGCTAAGCCTCTATAATCATCTCGTTTTCGGACTTTAGCGGAAGACAAGGCGAAACCACCTGTTTCGTGGTCTGCAGTTACGACCACTAAAGTATTGCCGTCTTTTTTAGCAAAATCTAGGGCTTCTCCAATAGTTTTATCAAAATCTTTCATTTCTTCGATAATGTAATTGGCATCATTGGCGTGACCACCCCAATCAATTTGAGAGCCTTCGACCATCAAGAAAAATCCTTTTGGGTCTTGCGATAGATAATCCAATGCTAAGTTGGTTGCTTTGGGTAAAAAATCACCTCGACCGTTTTCCATTTTAGGCATGTAATCTCTGCCTAAGAGGTAGGCATATTTATTGGTAATTGGTCCTGCTTTTCTGGATAGTGAAGTCGTATCCACTTCAAAACCTTTTTGCTTTAATCCTTCAATCAAATTTTCGCCATCTTTTCTATCTGCAAAGAATTTTTTACCACCACCAGCAAAAAAGTCTATTTTAGAATTCATCAACTGACGCGCAATTTCATCTTGCATTCTACGAGAAGGAACGTGTGCATAGAAACAAGCTGGGGTAGCATGTGTGATGGAAGACGTGGAAACAACGCCCGTACTCATTCCTTTTTGCGATAAGATTTCAACAATCGTTTCCACTGCTTGTGAATCTTTGTCTACAGAAATGGCACCGTTGAAAGTTTTGATACCTGCGGCAAAGGCAGTAGCGCCTGCTGCGGAGTCTGTAATTTTTGCGCCAACGGGTGTATTTTGATGTAAACCAATTTCTTTAAATCGTAAGAAATTAGATTTTTTATCATTAAAATAAAAACTACTAGAAACTTGCGCTAAGCCCATACCATCACCAACTAAGAAGATGATATTTTTAGGGGTTTGACTTTCGGGGGTATTCGCTGCAAATTTTTGTGTGGTGGTATTATTACAAGCGTTTGTCAATAAAAAATTGAAAGTAATTAAAAGTAAGACCAATTTCTTCATAGCTAGTTTTTGAAGGAATAATAAAAGAATTTAGTGTAAAGGTAGCCGTTACTACGGAATTTGAGTAGGGAATCGAATGGTATTCATGAAATTCAATCACTTCCGTTCCCGAATATGCAAATTAAACAAAGGAATATCCACCACACCACTCACCCCCAAATGCCAAACACTACGTCCCGTATCTGTAAAGCCATTTTCAGAAATCCCTCTTAATTCAGGCATAAACTGAGCGCCAACCATCAACGAAATAGGCAATTCTTTAAAGCCATAGACAGCATGAACACCAGGAGATAAAATCTGCCGCCACTTCAGTTTATCAGGAAATCCGCCAAAACGATTCCCCCAACGATAACTAAAAGCAGCACCAATATCGATGACGGGAAAAAAGAGGGAAAAAGACTGACCATTTTTTTCTTTAAAATTTCCCCAACTAGTAGTCAGGCCAATTGGAGCAGTAACGCCCACTACACCATCTCTTTTGAGGGTATTATTTAGTCCCGATTCTACGCCCATATACAAACCGGGGTAAGCATTGATATCCATAGAGAAATGAGCACGCCGTTTCATGCGGTAAGACCCTATAGGTAGTGCGTATTGCTGAATAATCCCACTGACTGTTTCGGCATCTAAGGCAGACAGAATATCGACCATGAATCCACCATAAAAAAGAAAATCTTGCACGAAGTTAGCAAGTCGTTCTGAGTCCTCTGTAGAATCCGACGCTATTTTTTCATTAATAATAGGTTGCAGAATTTGAGCTAGATTGATAAGAAAAATACCATATTCTTGTCGTTCTACATGACCAAGTGCGTTAATCGTATTTAAAATGGTTGGATAATATTTTTTATAGAAGTCACTTCGGAAGTAGGCATTGGGATTGCTAAAATATTTTAAGCGGAAGCTAAATTCCAATAAACTGACTGCCTTTTGAGTAATACTTTTGAAAGATTGGTCTCGATACGCCCTATTATAATCCTCCTCACCTGCTATATTATATTGCTGACCAGCGACCTCCAAATTTTGTAATAATTGAGAAAACTGCACCAACATATTAAAAAACTCGGATTGATTTTCTTCTAAAATAGTTAAGTAATTACGATTGTTGAATCTACCTAAAAGGGGGAGTATACTAGCTTTATTGTTTCTAAAGAGCAGCGAAATGAAATAGGCTTTTTGTTTTTGAGACAAAGGCCGCAAGTCTTTTGCGGTAAGGAGGTAGCCTGATTTTTCTGGGTCACAACTTTGTAGTTCTTGTGCTAAAAAATGTAGAAGGTCCAAAGTTTCGTGGAGACCATCAATCTGATTATTATTTTGAACCCGCTTTTTTAGCATAGCTAGAATATTAAGCGGTGCTTCTCCCTTGCGGGTCAAGTCTACTAAATTAAACGCCAACTGAAACGCCTGAACATTTGGTTGTGCTAACAGCGGCTGGTAATTTGGGTCGGTGAGGAGCAATCTTTCTAAATTAGGGACTAAATTTTGAATATCTGACTGAAAAGATTCGACCCAAACGGCTCCCATTGAAGGAATTCTAAAAACATCTTCTTGAGTTTTTAATAAAAAATTGGTATTAGGAAGTAAAGTCTGAAATTCATTAGAAGCTTCTAGTTGTTTGCGAAATTGGTCAAAAAAAGCAAGTGTTAATTCTTCTTTCGTTCGTTTAACCAAAAATTGAGCGAGTGCATCTGTCACAATCGAGGGCAAAGAATTAGATAGGATAGGATTGGTTAAAACTGTTTTTTGCATTGGATTGGCAGTGACGACTCTAGTTGTCCCAAAACCACGGTCACTTCCACCTCCGATAATATTGCTACCGATACTTGCGACTCGATTTTCTCCAGTGATTTTATTTTTAAATAAGACCAAAATATCCGTCTCTGTAGCATATACACTATTATTTAAAAAATCATAATTTTCAACAGGGGTATCAATGCCCTCTATTTGGTAAATCTGATTATTAATCGGCGACCACTTGGCAAGTGGGGTAGCTGAGAAAAAATCGTCAACGAATGGATGGAACTCGCCCGATGCAGGGTTGTAAAGCGCAAATATTTCTTCTGTATCTGAAGGCCTAAATTGATGATTAGTGTTATAAGTATGGTTGGGCTTATAGTAAACTAGTGACTCCCCATTATGATAGAATAGCTGTTGTTTTGCATTAAAAGTATAAATTGGATTTAATGTGATAGCTCCTTCTGGAGAATCATTGGGTATTAAAATAGCTTTATTGGTTTCATCCAAAAAAGGGTAGATGATTTTAAGGTCATTGGCGACATCTCCATCAATTAATAAGTCAAAAAGGGCTAAATCTAAAGGTTCTTGGACCCTAGGTGAAAATGGTTTTTCTAAAAAAAGTAAAACATTATCAATAGTAGCTTCGCCTAATTTGCCTCCGTAGAAAAGGCGTGTTTGTTGTAAATAAGGATTATTGCTATTTTTATAAGCTTGTAATAATTCGGCTTTATGTTTTTGGATAGTAGTTGCTTTTTGCAAATAGCTTTGTTGGTTATTGCTGATTGTTTCTGCTTCACAAAAAGTGGTCTGAGCAGCCAAATATTGCCCAAATATTATTATGAGGAGTAATAGAATTAATTTTTTCATAGCATCGAATGGTTTTATAGAGCAGCAAAATTAAATTTGCATTGTCGAAAGTAGGATATTTTATTGGCTTGACATATTTAGAATGCCTATTTTCGTGGAAAATTATTTAATCAATATCCTCAAGCAACAGAAGTTAACAGACACTACACTACACAAATTATAACAATTAGATATGAGAAGACGATTTACTTACCCAGTAATTTTATGCCTTTTTATGCTTCCAAGTATGTTATTGGGACAACAGAAACGACCTAAAATCGGTTACGCCTTTGGTGGTGGTGGGGCAAAAGGTATTGCCGAAATCGGTGTGTTAAGAGTTTTAGAAGAGGCAGGGATTAGACCAGATTATATCACGGGTACTAGCATTGGGAGTATTGTAGGAGGCCTCTATGCGATTGGTTACTCGGTAGAAGATTTAGAGAAATTGTCCAATGAGATAGATTGGGATTACTATTTTAATGATGAAATCAATCGAACAGATTTACCGATAGAAGAACGATTAATTTCGGATAGGTACCAATTAAAACTGAATATAGAAGACGGTAAAATCAAATTGCCTGGAGGATTTGTACAAGGTCAAAAGGTAGGTTTGTTATTGTCGGAATTGACGCTTCCAGCCCATGGGGTAGAGGACTTTGATGATTTTGATATTCCATTCCGCTGTGTAGCTGCTGATTTTGAAACGGGGGACCCTGTGGTGTTAGGTAGTGGTTCATTAGCCAAAGCTATCCGAGCGAGTATGTCCATACCATCAGTTTTCGAGCCCATCGAGATTGATGGCCGTTTATTGATTGACGGGGGAGTGGTCCGTAATTTACCAGTACAAGAAGTTAAAGCGATGGGTGCAGATATTATCATTGCGATTGATGTCACGAGTCCATTGTATACAAAAGACCAATTATCCTCTTTTGTAACAGTGTTAGAGCAGGCAGGCAGTTATCGGCTAGCAGAATCTATCGTAGAGGCAAAGGAGATGGCGGATATTTTTATCCACCCAGATATTGACGAATTCGGTGCTTTAGATTTTGATAATAATGATACCTTAATGGCGAGAGGAGAGGCAGCAGCAAGAGCAAAATTACCTGAAATTTTAGCTTTATTAGCCAACCAGCAGCAAGATTCTTTAGTAGCGAGAGGGGTTGTAATTCCAGAAAGCTTTGATATTAATAATATCTATGTCAAAGGTACATCAGAAGCAAGTCGACAATTATCCGATAAGATTTCGAATATCTACTCCAAAAAAGGTTTTTCTGTCAAAAAGGTGGAGGAACGAATTAAAGTATTATTCGGAAGTAATTATATCAAAGATGCTTACTACGAAGTATTAGAAGATGAAGCAGGCAATTTTGAATTAGATATAGATGCCAATTTAGAAAGTGGTAAATACATTCAGATTAGTGCGAATTACGATAGCGATTTAAAAGCTGCTTTTTTATTAAATGCGACTTATAGAAGTAGGGGGTTGAGGTCGGCTAAATTGAGTGCGGATGTAAAACTATCGGAGCATCCATTATTATTAGCGGAGTATATCGTTCATTCCAATTCCAACTCGGCGCTGGGGTTGAATATTAATTTAAAATTAAATCATTACCCTGCTTTTGCCTATGATGATGATGGTGATTTAGATGAAGCCTTTAAAATTAATCATTACAGTACAGGCATAAACCTTTTTGGAGCTTTAGATAATCATACTAAAATTAGTGGGGGCATAGGAATAGAGCGGTACGCACAACGGGTAAAATTATTTGAGGGAGATACCAAAGATTTAGAATTAAACCAAGCAGTCTTAAATATTGGATTGTTAAGAGATAATCAGGATAGGGAATTATTTCCTACCAAAGGGTCTTATCTTTCTTTAGATGGAAAATTTGCTTTTGCAGGTAGCTTGGTTGAACCAAGATTAGAGAAAGAGATGGAATTAGGGGAGTTTAATAAATTTGCTCGTTTTCAATTTAGAAAAGTATTTCCTGTGAGTCCGCAATTAGCAATAGAATGGTATAATGATGCTGGTTGGATAGATTTTGAAAAAGATAACTTTTTAAATCAATTTTATTTAGGTCGAACCGTTCCAGGTGAATTAACGCATGTAGAATTTGTAGGCTTAGATTATGCGGAAGCAGCAGTGACTAGTTATGCCATGTCAGGAATAAAAGTGCGATTAGAACCTAAGCCTAATATTTTTGCTTCTGTGATGTTTAATTATGGAAAGTACAAAGCGGATGAATTTATTCAAGTGATTGATAAAGAGACAGTTAATAGTCGTGCGGTGTCCAAGAACATAATTGGCATTGGTGGGGAGCTTGGGTTTATTACGCCTTTAGGGCCGGGCCGCTTTACCGCAGAATATAATTTAGAAGAAACGCGTGCTAATTTTAGTTTGCATTTGGGGTATGCGTTTTA